>JAQWIK010000103.1 GCA_029248915.1 Paracoccaceae bacterium
GCAGCGCGCATTGTAATTTTAACATCACTTTTACAGTCGGACATACAAACTTTTTTATTCCAAAAATGTGCTTCTGATGTCACTCTATCATCGACTATAAAGCCACTTTTATTTGGCATCTCAACATCAAGAAAAGTTTCGTTAGATAAAATAAAATCCTCATCAACAATATCGTTTGAGTACAAAATATATGCCACAATTGCATACACATCATCATCACTCAAACTCTGCGCATAGCCAAATGGCATTGAACGTTTCACATAATCCCATGTTGTTGATAGATAAGGCCAATATGAGCCTACTGTTTTAACCGGATCTTCGTCAGCCAGTGTATCCAAGCCTCCTGCCAACTCCGGCCAATTATCTACACCCTCAGCAAAATCACCGTGGCAAATAGCACAATGCTCAGCAAACACTTCTTCCCCATAAATTGCATCCCCAGAGCCTATGGGTAAACCAGTACCATCAGGACTTATATCGCCATCCCAAGCTGCCACCTCTCTTTTAGTGGCGCCACGACCTAGCCCAAATTTTCCATCTCTTGGCCCGACAGCAGAAGCTTCGGCCGCAGCGATCATTCTGAAATCAGGATCAAAATCTAGTGATACTATCTTAGCATCCTGCGGAAGCTGAGTTACAAAGCGATCAGCAAAGTTAGTCGCGATAAGTAAAACTCCAAAAACACAAATACCTGCGACGGCAAACAAATCACGAGATTTCGACATTTTCAGCCTCCCCGTTTGATTTAATCCACCAGGTTTGAATACAATTATTGTGATAAATGGAGTTCAACCCACGCGTTTCTCTAAGCTCTTCTTTGGTAGGCTGAACATAGCCTGTTTCATCATGGGCTCTTGACTGCAGGAACATTTCCTCACCGTCCCACTCTATATCAAGATAAAATCTTGTAAGCGCCATTTTTGTACCAGGCTGAGCTAGTCTTGCTTCGTACCAGTTCTCTCCACCATCTATTGTAACATCCACTCTATTTATCGCGCCACGCCCAGACCAAGCCAAACCGGAGATAACCAACGGACCTTTTCCATGTAAAATTGGAGACTGTGGGCTAGGCGATGTGACGACAGACTTAGCATCCATAGCCCAAGTCCACTTTCTGCTTATTCCTTCCGCTAGAGTATCTGTATATTTAGAAGTCTCCTCCCTGCTCTCGACAGGTTTATCTAGAACTTCAACCCGACGAAGCCATTTTACCCACATATTTCCTTCCCAACCAGGCACAACCAGTCTAGCAGGATAGCCATGCTCTTTTCTGAGGGCCTCACCATTAGCTTTAAAAGCAACAAGAACATCATCTAAAGCTTTTTCCATAGGAATGGACCGACCATTAGAAGAAGCATCAGCACCCTCAACAAAAATCCATTTCCCTTTTAAATCACCAGCTGCATTCAAACCGGCTTCATTGAGTAGCGTTCTGAGAGGAACCCCTGTGTATTCCATGTTGTGAATCATTCCATGAGTGAACTGAACGCCATTCAATTGTGCACCTGCCCACTCCATGCCAGTATTAGCTGCACATTCACAAAAGTAGACATGTTGTTCCCTTGGAAATCTTTCAAGATCTTCATAGGTAAAAACTAATTCTTGGTCGACCAGACCGTTTATCATCAGCCGGTAGTTCTCTTTTCGAAGCTCAATAGCTCCCGAATGATGTCGTTCAAAAGCGCATCCTTGTGGCGTGATTGTACCGTCCAAAGCGTGAATAGGACTAAAGTTTATAGAGCTTATTGTGTCAGCTGTTAACCAGCCAACATTTCTCCGAACAACGTCTTTTTCAAATTCTATTGGAAGTCCATAAGGAGTGGCGTCCACACCATCGCCAGTTATTTGAGCCCATTCTTGAACCTCGGTTATAAGAGGATCGTCATCACTAGCTGATAAAGAACTAGCAGCAGTGGAACCCGCACCTAACGCAGCAGCACCAGCCAAGAATTGTCGACGAGAAGACTTTTTATCAGAAAAATCATCGGCCATAATTCATTTTTCCTTTAACAATACTATCAAATACCAACAACTTCCACATTGCTATTAGGTTCAACGGAGATAGTTTCCTGCCTTCGAATATAATTTTCAACCACATCCCAAATCTGAGGCCCTTCAGTATCTTCATTCACTGATGCCCAACCAGAAACAATATACGTTTTTGACGGGTCAATTATTTCACCAGTCTTTAAAAGTGTCATTTCCGTTATGCGACTACCTTGAGGCTTATTTATGTCAATTTTATAACCCATACCACCGATCCTGACCATATCACCACCCTGTTGATAGTAGGGATCAGAATTAAACAAATTATCCGCTACATCTTCAAGAATAATCTGAATAAACTCACCTGTAAATTCTGTTCTATAAGCTTTACCGTACGTCATTGAGGTAACGTTCCATATATCTTCACGGGTGATATCTTGACCTGGAATAATTGAAGGGCCCCACCTTACACCTGGAGACATCGAAATATCAGCATCACGCTCTTCGATGAGAGCCTCACATATCAAATCATCCCAAGTTCCATTAAAATTTCCTCTTCGATATAGCAGGCTTTCTGATTTCCCAATTACCTCACTTAATTCATTTGTATAAGGAGCACGTTGCTCATCTATCAATTTTGCCACCGTTGCATCGGGCGAGATAACATCAGAAAAAATTGGAATTAATTTGTGCTTATAGCCCATCATACGTCCATTTTGGACGTCTAAATCTACACGGCTAACAAATTTTCCGTTTGAGCCAGAGGCAATAATAATAGTTTTATCAATTAGAACAGGTTCTGGCAGAGCATCATGAGTATGCCCAGATAAAATCACATCAATTCCTGAAACACGGCCAGCCATTTTCTTGTCCACATCAAATCCATTATGAGACAGCACAACAACTACTTCTGCACCTAAGGAGCGAACTTCATCGACCATATTCTGCATGTTGGAGTCGCGTATACCAAAACTATACTCTGGAAACATCCAGCCTGGATTTGCAATAGGCATATATGGAAATGCTTGACCAATAACTGCTATTTTTGATCCACCTCGTTCAAACATTTTATAAGGTGGAAAAAGCTCAGCAGGTTCATCCCATTCAGCATCAAAAATATTCTGCCCTAAAGCAGCAAAAGGGAGGTTTTCAATGATCTCTGAAATTCGATCAGAGCCCAGCGTGAATTCCCAATGGAAAGTCATTGCATCTGGCTTCAAAGCATTCATAACATTTACCATGTCCTGACCTTCAGTATGGTAACATGTATATGAGCCATGCCATGTATCCCCGCCATCAAGTAAAAGCGCATCAGGCCTATCTGCTCGAATTGAATTTATAACCGTAGCGACGCGATCTAACCCACCAACGCGACCATAGCCATTAGCCATCGATATAAAATCATCATAAGTTAGCGCATAATGAGCAGGAGACCCATCAGCAATACCATAAAGTTTTCGGAAATCCGATCCCGTGATGTGAGGAACTTTTCCAAAAGCATTTCCTACCCCTAGATTCACTTCAGGTTCACGAAAATAAATTGGCTTTAATTGCCCATGTATATCTGTGACATGAATAAGCGATATATTTCCAAACGTTTCAAATTCTAGAAGTTGGCTTTGGTCTAGCTTTTGTTGGGCAGCCAATTTAGCCCAGTTCCCAAAGCCAGACGCACCATAAAGCGAAGATGCGGCCATAGATACTTGTAAAAAATCACGACGTGATAACATTTTAATCTTTTCCGTAAAAAAACATATGCAATTTTTTGCATAAGTTAATTAAGAAAAATCCCCGCATCTTTTGACGCGAGGACCACGAAAATTAGTTTCGAACTGAAGGGGTTTCGACCGACAATCCATTCGCACGAGACGCAACATAAAGCTCCAGTGCTTTAAATTCTTCACTACCCTCTTTAAAAGGTGTTGCTCTTATATTTTTCATACAGCCTTTGAAACGTCCGTGAATAGTATTTAATTTGGCATTTTTTAAACGATAAGTCGGAAAGCCATTTATTTGTCCCTGTGACAAATGATCGGCGCGGATCATGTTTCCATAATTATCTTCATGGCAACTTGAGCAAGCCATGTCTAACTGACCTACCCTCTGATAATATAACGCCTTCCCTTTTTCCCAAAAAGAAGCCGCTGGTCCGTCTATGGCAACGTTTAAAGGCATTCCGCGCGACTGGAGACCAATTAGGCCTAGCATTGCAGACATCTGCCCACCCGACCATTTCCATTTTTCGGCACCCATTCGCTCAGTTCTACAATTATTTATTAACTCTGGAATAGTTTCAAGTTCACCAGCTGAATTTACTCTAGGCATACTCGCACGCAAACCCGAAAAACCTTCAGCGGACTCATGGCATGAGGAGCAAGCCTTACCTGCAGAACCATCCACCATCTCAAATTGATCTAATGCCTGATCTATAAAAACGAATGATGGATTATCAAAATCGTCCATTTGAAGGGCTTGCGTCTCATCTCTTCTATAAGTCCATCCAGAAAATATTTCATCTACATTTTCAAGATGTGCCGGAGCTGCAGTTTTCGTTAAGAAGACTTCCCCCTCAATCGACAATGTCGAGTCTTCACCTGCAGTCACAACACTAGCAAGAGCCGTAATACATAATGCTAGTGGTAAAAGCGATGTGATCTTCATTTTCTTTTCCTCCCTAAAAAGGTGTCTTCGTCTGAGCAAAAACATTTACCCTAAGCTAATTTTATTGATTTCTTCTTTTCATAAACTGAACCGTCGTCATCATACCATGTAAACGTAAACTCACCTGCTTCAGGCACATTAGCATCAAATTGAAAATATGGATTGACCGAAATTGCTGGCTCCATATTAACATCTACGACATTTTCGCCATTGAATGCACAGGTAAACCTATTAATTATCGAACGTGGTATTACCTGTCCGTCGCCATCTTTGCGACGCCCTGTTTCCATCTTGTGACTAATCAAAGTCTTAATTGTTATCGTCTCCCCTGCAGCTGCAGTTTTGGGAACCTTTACTCGTGGTTTTACACCTTTTGCCATTTTCTATCTCCCTATTAACTAGCCGCCGCAGCCGCCAATTGTGACTTTAACGGTTTGATGAGCCGCAGAAAAAGATCCATCAGCCATTTCAGCGACAGCGATAACATCTTGTGTTCCAGCCAGCCGTATACGAGTTGTGCAGCTTTGTGAGCCTGAACCCATTCCAAAATTAAATTTCGCGACACCAGGTGTTGGATTACCTGCCGCCAGCACCGTGATTGCAACTGCTCCTGGCGCATCAACTGAAATGGGAACAGTGTTCCCATTTTCTGCAATTTCTGGCGCTGTCAAATCTATTCCACCACTAGATGCTTTCACACCACCTGTAATGTCTGAAATCAAATCAGGCGTAGACGCCATTAATTTTAAAGGCAGCAATGTTGCTACCAGGGTAGCTCCACTAACTGCCAGTGTTTCACGTCTCGTGAAATTCATAACAATCTCCTAATTAACAAACTCAAATTCTTCAAATTCTATTTTAAAGTCGCTACATAAGCTAGCAGGTCTTCCACCTCTTGGGCTGACAAAATAGTCTTACCGTCAAATTTTTTCAAAACCCGATTGTACCCACTATCTCTGTAAAAGGCTGGCATTATAGTACCTTCAAACATCTTTTTCGAATTAACTAAAATACCGCGAAGCTCTGCAGTGTTCCATCTGTCTGCAACTCCGTCCAATTCTGGGCCAACTTCGCCATGAAAAGTTTGTTCGGCCATGTCAGTGTTTACATGACATGCTAAGCAATTGCCTTTTTTCCGGTTCATAAAAAGTTTTCTTCCAGTTGCCACATCGCCTGCAGTTCCTGTCAGAGCAAGCTCTATTTCTCCGTTTTCTCCAAACTTGATGTCTCCGGGCGCTGTTGTTTCAGCAAACGAGGCGCTGCTAAAAGCGACCGCTGCTGCCAATATAATTGTTGTTACCCTCATAGTTCCTCCAATAGGAATCTTGATATCCTTAGTATACCGTAGGCTACACAAATTATAAAAATCAAGAAAAATTCATAAAAACGAGTATTTTAATTCACTAGTTTGACTTTGCAGCTTTTCGCTCATTTATTCTTCGTGCGTGATATCGCTGAAAATCTTCCCCATTATTTAGAAGATAACGCTCCTCGTTTACCCATGTTAACATATCAAGAGTAGTACCGGCTGACCAAGCGCCTGGCATAAAAGAAACAGAGGCTTCCGTGGCGGTTAAATTATCATCAACTTCTTGAGGTAAGTATAAAACTGTTGGTGTAAAAAGTATATTCCACTTTCTGGCCATTGCTTTTTCCGAAAGCACTTCACCATCGAAATCCGTTACCTCTAAATCACCATGAAGATTAAGTTGTACTACAAAAAAATTTTCATCAATATAATTTGAAACATTATCACGAGAATAAACATCTTTATGCATTTTTGAGCAGTATATGCATCCCCGCTGTTCAAACATTAAAACTAATCTTTTTCCTTCCATATTAGCTTCATCAAGATCCTCCCTTAGATCTTTAAAAGTATCACGCATCCAATTTTGCTTATGGAGGCCATCATCTCCTATCTCTGTGGAAAATGCCCAAATTGGCACAAGAAAGTATAGCAGACCCAGAATAAATATATTTTTAAAAGATTTCATATTTCCTCCAATTTTTCATAAAATTCCTTTATTTGAAATTATGTCCTACCAAGAACTTGATTGATCCCGTTGCTCATTTCCAACATCCAGAAGGCAACCGAATTAACAGAATTCGAAAATAGCAAAAATGCAAATAGTATAAGCAACAAGCCCATTGCTTTTTCAACTTTACTCAAATGGGTTCGAAAACGTGAAGTAGCTTGCAAGAAAGTTTTAATAAATGCGGCAGCCAGCATAAAAGGCAATGTCAAACCCACACCAAAAACTAAAAGAAGGCCAACACCTCTAAGAGCTGTCTCTTCAAAAGATGCTGTAAACAAAACTGCTGCCAGCACTCCACCAACACATGGGGTCCATCCTGCAGCAAATGCTAGGCCTACAATGTAAGAGGTCAGAACCGACATTTTTGACGTATTACCTACCTGCAGATTAAATTGTCTGTTCAAAAACCCTATACGAACTACACCCAGAAAATGCAGTCCAATAAGAAAAATTATCGCAGAAGCCAAATATCGAAACTCATCAATATAAGACTGGAAGGTCTTCGATATAGAGAAGGCTGCCGCGCCTAGTAATACAAAAACACTTATAATTCCTAATGAAAAAGCCACTGACGATATAATAGCTCTGTATCGAATATCATCCGGAAGTTTTCCGTCTTCGTTAAACGAAGCCATTCCAACACCAGCCATATAACTTAAATAAAAGGGCACAATAGGGAGAATACATGGTGAGAAAAAAACTAGAATACCCCCAAAAAACGCCCCTAAAATTGAAACGTCTAACATAACGAATCCTTGCAAACCCACATATTCAATTTATGTGATATAACCACAAACTCGTCAATCGGAGTTAAAATGCACCTGATAAAAAAAATCGTCCTTTTGATTTTTACAGTGCCTATTCTTTCTGAGAATTTGACGGCAGCAGAACTGATAATGGTGGAACAGCAAGGCTGTTACTACTGTGAAGAGTGGAAAGACCAACTAGGACACATTTACCCTAAAACTCCAGAAGGCAAGTATGCCCCATTAAAAACTTTTGATATCACCGAGGTTGATGGAATTAAGGGACTGGAGAGAGACGTCATATTCACGCCCACATTTATTTTAATGGAAAAAAATAAGGAATTGGGCCGACTAGAGGGATATTCTAGCGAAGACTTTTTCTGGGAGTTATTGGAAGTGATCCTCGAAAAGGAAACTGAGTATACTGCTCCTAAAGTAATAAAAACAATTAATTGATGAACTTAAGGTTATTAGAATTTGTAGAAAAGGTGAGAATTTATGTCACTGCCAGTCATTACTAAAGAGACAACTCAAACCGAATTAGACGCAATAGTTCAGAAAGCAAAGTCAGCATCCTGCTTTTTAAAGGCTATAAGCCATGAAGGCCGCCTTATGATCCTTTGTCATCTTGTATCTGGAGAAAAATCTGTGACTGAACTTGAAGACTTAATTTTAGCTCGGCAGGCTGCGGTATCTCAACAATTATCAAGACTAAGACTAGAAGGGCTAGTTATTCCGAGGCGAGACGGTAAAACGATATACTATCGCCTGGTCGATGACAAACCTAAACAAGTTTTAGAGATAGTTTACGATTTATTTTGCCGCGACAATTAGATTTAATTGAGAAATTAATAGGGATTAAATATTACTGATATTCTGTTAATCGCGCAACGTATCTTGCAAGGGTATCGATTTCTAAATTTATAGGGTCGCCAACTTGGGTCGCATCCCATGACGTTACTTTTTTTGTGTGCGGAACCAAATTTATTCCAAATGTATTATCTTGCACCTCATTAACAGTTAAAGACGTACCATTTAAAGCGACAGATCCTTTTGGAGCAATAAAACGGGCTAATTCCCTGGGCACTTCGAACACAAATCTGGTACTGTCACCTTCATCTTTAATGGATGAAACTTTTGCAATTCCATCCACGTGACCAGAAACAATATGTCCACCAAGCTCGTCTCCAACTTTTAGTGAGCGCTCTAAATTCACCTTATGACTAATTTCCCAAAGACCAGTTCCTATAATCGTTTTAGAGACAGTCTCTGCGCTGATCTCAACATCAAACCAATTGTTCCCAAAATCTACTGCCGTGAGGCAAATTCCATCACAGGCTATAGATGCACCAAATGCAATTCCTTTTGCATCATAATTTGTTTTTATCCGAGCACGAAGGTCACCTTTCTTTTCTAATTGGATAATCTCACCCACATCTGTGATTATTCCTGTAAACATCTGAGATTAAGCTCCAAAAATATTAAAAATTATTAATTACGGTAACCTATAAAATTTTTCAGCAAAAGTGTATCAATTAAGAAATATTTTAATTTTTGATATATTTGTCCGTTGGGTGCCAAATATTTAAAACTTCAGTATCAAAAGATAGTGTTTGATCCAACCGCCAACGTTTTGCATCAATCAACGCATTAATCCCCAATTCCCCAATACTGGGAACCCCATCAGCTCCAACAATCAAGCCTCCATGAAATGTAACTATTTCATCAACCAGTTCTGAGCGAATAAGCGAGGCTGCGAGCTTGCCACCTCCTTCACAAAGTAGTCTCGTTATCCCTTGATCTGATAATTTTTGCATAACACCTTTTAAAGAAATACCAAAATCATCAACTTCGCATTCAAACAATTTAGCTCCTAATTGTAACCATTTACTCCTAAGCTCTTCACATACTCCGTTTGAGTGGAATATCCAAACTGGCTGTTCATGAATTGTCTTGGCCAAATTACTTTTTATTGAAATTTCCAAATCGGAACTCAATACGATTCTGCATGGCTGTATACAAGTTCCCAAATCTCTCACATTCAGACTAGGATCATCGGATATTACTGTTCCACTTCCAACCATAATGGCATCATGTTTCCGCCTCATATTATGAACAAAATGACGAGCAGAAGAGCCAGTTATCCACTTACTATCGGCTGTTCTAGTTGCAATTTTTCCATCGAGACTTGCAGCTAACTTGAGCGTAATCCAGGGTCGACAGCTACTCTGAGAAGAAAAAAAACCAGCGTGATCCAGGGAAGCCTTCTCAGATAAAACACCAACTTTAACCTCTATCCCAGCAGCATTTAGAATAGATATTCCTTTACCATTTACTCTTTTATCTGGATCAATGGCTGCCACAACGGCACGCTTTATACCTGCTTCAACAAGCGCATGCGCACATGAGGGCGTTTGGCCCTCGTGAGAGCATGGTTCCAAAGTTATATAAGCAGTAGCACCGTTTGCGGCTGAACCAGCCTGCTTTAGTGCCTGTGTTTCTGCATGTGGCCTTCCATGCGGGGCCGTGTAGCCTCTGCCAACAATCACATCATTTTTTACCAGCACACATCCAACACTTGGGTTCGGCGAAGTTTGACCTAAATTACGACGCCCAAGCGAAATCGCTAATGCCATATAGCGTTCATCTGACACTAAAATTAGGCTTTATCGTCTGTATCTGGTGGTCTGAGTTCGGATACAAACTTATCAAAATCATCAGCTGCTTGAAAATTTTTGTAAACGCTAGCAAACCTAACATAGGCTACGGTATCAATTCGCGCCAAAGCTTCCATAACAATTTCACCAATTTTATTAGAATTGATGTCAGTTTCTCCTAAACTTTCAAGGCGACGGACGATGCCAGATATCATCTGCTCCATCCTCTCGTGTTCAACAGGCCTTTTTTGCAAAGCTATACGAATAGATCTCTCTAGTTTATCTCTATCAAAGTCTTCACGCTTTCCATTTGATTTTATGACTACCAAATCTCTTAGTTGAACGCGCTCATATGTTGTAAAACGACCACCGCAAGCAACACAAAATCTGCGTCGTCTTATAGAAACATGGTCTTCTGCGGGTCTTGAGTCTTTTACCTGTGTATCAATATTACCACAAAACGGACAACGCATTACTACACCTCTTGTTGTAATCTCTCAATCTGGATCTTGCGCACACTTATCCACAGTTAGAATAAAAAATAAACAACAAATTGTGTAGTGTGAATTTTTTACGCCTATATAAAGTAAATCAAGCTAATAGAAGAGACGCGGCTATTTCTCTTTTACGTGGACTTGCGCGATGTTCAACAAGGTAAATTCCCTGCCAGGTACCAAGTGTCATTTTACCATTTACTACGGGGATGGATAATGTCGTGGGCAGTAGCCCAGATTTGATATGAGCAGGCATATCATCAGGCCCCTCATAAGTATGGGTTAAGTAAGACATTTCTGGAGATGAACTGGGGGGAACTAATTTCTCAAGATACTGAATAAAGTCAAATTTTACTTCTGGATCAGCATTTTCCTGAATCAAAAGGCTAGCTGAAGTATGTTTGACCAAAAGTGTCAAAAGCCCATTCCCCTCAAGCCATTTTGCTACTTGGGTTGTTACTTCGTAAAGACCAGGGCCATTTGTCAAAACAATAAAATTATTTATTTTCATATTCAAAAAAATAGAACAGTATTTCTTGGCTAAAACGAGTACCGTTATTGATCAAGGAAACTTCGTAATTTTCTGCTCCTGCTGGGGTGCTTTAACTTTCTCAAAGCTTTAGCTTCAATTTGCCTAATTCTTTCCCTGGTAACACTAAATTGTTGCCCCACCTCTTCGAGAGTATGATCGGTATTCATCCCAATACCAAACCGCATTCTTAAAACTCTCTCTTCTCTAGGTGTTAGTGAAGAAAGAACCCGAGTAGTTGTTTCTTTGAGGTTTTCTTGAATGGCGCTGTCTAACGGAAGTACAGCATTTTTATCTTCTATAAAGTCACCCAATTGTGAATCTTCTTCATCCCCAATCGGAGTTTCTAAAGAAATTGGTTCCTTAGCAATCTTCATAACCTTACGAACTTTTTCAAGAGGCATTTGCAGTTTGGCAGCTAACTCTTCAGGAGTTGGCTCTCTTCCAATTTCATGAAGCATCTGTCTGCCAGTACGCACCAGTTTATTTATTGTTTCAATCATATGAACTGGGATTCTAATGGTCCTAGCTTGATCTGCTATAGAACGCGTAATAGCCTGACGTATCCACCAAGTCGCATAAGTCGAGAACTTGTACCCACGGCGATATTCAAATTTATCAACCGCTTTCATGAGTCCAATATTACCCTCCTGGATCAAGTCTAGGAATTGCAAACCACGATTGGTGTACTTTTTGGCTATTGAAATCACTAATCGCAAATTCGCTTCAACCATTTCCTTTTTAGCTTGACGGGCCTCTTTCTCGCCCTTCTGCACTTGGGAAACAATTCTTCTAAATTCAGAGATATCTAGACCGACATATTGTCCCACTTGCGCCATATCAGATCTTAATTCTTCAGCCTTTTCTCGTGATTTATCAATGAACATTTGCCAACCACGACCAGTTTTTTCAGCCATCCGGTCAAGCCAATTAGGGTCTAGTTCGTATCCCCTATACTCTTCGATAAAATCTCTCCGATTGATACGCGCTTGATCGGCTAATTTTACAATTGACCCATCAATCTGCATTATTCTTCGATTTATACCATAAAGTTGGTCTATTAGGGCTTCAATTCTGTTATTATGAAGGTGTAACTCATTAACCAATTCAACAATTTCTGATCTCAAAGATTGATAATGTTTCTCTTGGGTTTCAGTGAAATCGCTTCCATCGTTTAAAGTTGCAGATATTCTATCGTCCTGCATTTCAGATAACTGTGAATAATCTGCCGCTATGCGATCTAAACTTTCCAAAACACGCGGTTTTAATTCGGCTTCCATTGCCGCTAGTGACATGTTCGACTGGTCATCGTCCTCATCATCATCGTCATCGTTAATAATTGGGTTGCCATCAGCATCTAACTCTTCTCCAGATTGTTTTACTGGAGCACCATTAACGTTAGAGGTTTTCACGACCTTTTGATCATCAACCTCTTCTCCCATTTGATTTCCAAATGTAGCCTCAAGATCGATAACATCTCTCAGCAAAATATCCTCGCTTAAAAGCTCATCTCGCCATATTGTAATCGCTTGAAAAGTAAGTGGGCTTTCACACAAACCCAAAATCATTGTGTTTCGACCAGCCTCTATCCGCTTTGCAATTGCGATTTCGCCTTCTCTACTGAGTAACTCAACAGAGCCCATTTCCCGAAGATACATGCGCACCGGATCATCTGTTCGATCTAACTTTTCCGTATCCCCACCAGAAACAGCAACGTCTTTAGTTTGGTTTACTGCGACTAAATCTGTAACTCGACCTTCTTCTTCTTCAACATCTTCGTCTTCTATGATGTTTATGCCCATCTCTGACAGCATCGACATAACATCTTCAATCTGTTCCGAAGAAACTTGATCTGGCGGCAAAACATTATTCAATTGATCATAAGTTATGTAACCGCGCTCTCTCGCTTCAGCGATCATCTTCTTGACCGCGGCCTGACTCATGTCTAATGCCAAGTCGGCTTCTTGTTCATCGGTTTTCCGAACTTCTGTATCTTTTGCAGCCATGATTAGCTCCTGAGGCGTATCGAGTGATTCGTATTTCCGAATCAATAGCGTGAACTTTTGATTCGCACACCCATATAACTTAATAATCTCGGTTAATTTTCATGATTTTTAGATTTATTAAAGGTATCTTGGGAAATTTCTTCCAAAAGTGCGTCAAACTGACTTTTTTCTTCTCTATTTAATTTTACTCCATTAGGAGCAGTTTCAAAATTATTTAGATCGTCTTTTTCTGATTTATTGCTACTAAGTCTTACTTGTGTTGCTTGGCCAAGTCGCCAAAATGCTGTTTCGTCTAGCTCCTCAGCTGAGGAATTCACAACTTCTTGTAGCTCAGCATCCAAACCACGCTGAATTTCCAATTTTTTAATCTCATCCAATAAGATCAATTCAGCTTGTTGAGGATCATTTTTGGTCCCAAGACAAGGTATAATGTTTACGTAGCTTTGTTTAAAGAGCTTCCCAAGAGCCTTATCACCAAATTTCTTTTCAAGGTTTTCTGTTATCTCTTTGTACCCCAAGTGTCCCATATTTATAATTTCATCTAATAACGAAACGTGGTCCTTAGAGTTCCAATCCATTGTGGTTAGTTTTTCTTTATTTGTTTCAATTAAATTTGGATATTTAACTAAAATAGCAAGAATGACTCCTTCTTTAAAAGAAATAAAGTTTTTCTTATCCGAATTTGCAATAAATGAACTTTTTATGGCGTTTCCCGTAGAAGTAATATTGTTAAGATCCGAAGATTTTTTTACAGTCTTTTTATTAAATGCGCCCCACTTTAGATCTTTAAAGTATTGCTGGTAATGATATTTAAGCTGCCTATCGCGAACATTTGAAATTGCTTGATCTAATTTTTTATCAAGAGCTGCCCTTGCGTCTGGATTATCAAAAGAAAGACCCTCTGTTTCCCTTTTCCAGAGCAAGTCACCTAAAGAAATAGCATCATCAACTAAATTCTGCATAGCATCCCTACCCCGTTCTTGAATTAGATCGTCAGGATCATATCCTTCAGGCATCAAAACGAATTTAATTGTTTTTCCCGTTTCAATTAATGGAAGAGCAACATCTATCAACCGATAAGCGGCATTGATGCCCGCTCGATCTCCATCAAGCGCAATCACAGGGTTAGGACTTATTCGCCAGATCAAAGCTAATTGGTCTTTTGTTATAGCTGTACCCAAAGGAGCAACAGAAGCTTTAAAATTAGCCTGCGCGAGCGCGATAACATCCATATAGCCTTCTGCTACGATCAATGATGATTGTTTGTTAAGGGCAGATCTAGCAGCACTAAAATTATAAAGGCTTTTACCTTTATCAAATAATTTGGTTTCCGGAGAATTAAGATACTTGGCACGAGCATTTTGTGACATTGCTCGACCACCGAAGGCTATACACCGATCTCTAGAGTCTCGAATTGGATACATTATACGATCTCTAAATCGATCATATACCGCGCCACCATCGTCAGAACGAATGCACATTCCAGTATCAATTATATGTTCTTCTAAAATATTTTTATCTTTCAGATAATCAAATAGTTCGGTTCTATTATTGGATGCAAATCCGAGTTCAAAATTATCGATTGTAGCTGAAGTTAATTTTCGAGAATTGATATAATCTCGAGCTTTTGCACCTTGTGCCGAATTTAATGAGCGTTGATAAAATCTAACTGATAGATCCATAATCTTAAAAAGTTCATCCCTATAGCTGGACTTTTCTTTTGCTTGTGGATCTTGTTCGGGCATTTGAAGGCCCGCCTCTTTAGCTAATATTTGAACTGCCTCAATAAAATTTACATTTTCAGTTTCTTTTACAAAAGATATAGCATCTCCTTTTGCATGGCATCCAAAGCAATAATAAAAACCTTTTTGATCATCTACATGAAATGAGGCTGTTTTTTCCTGATGAAAGGGACAAGGAGCCCACATATCACCTTTATTCTGGTTTGACTTTTTCAAGTCCCATGACACTTTACGACCAACAACTTGGGTTACACTAACTCGTGAACGTAACTCTTCTAGGAAACCAGGTGGCAAACTCATAATGCAAATATCGATTCAGATTTACTCAGAGTCCAGAGTATATATCAATTTCATCAACTTAATATTATCCTAATGGCGGGCAACTACTGTTGAAAGTGCTTGGGTCAATTCATGGCAGAGTGTTTTTGCCATTGAACGAAATCCATACACATCAATTGTATCTGTGCCTACCCGGTGAAGGGTAACATTTACATGCATCAAACTGGTACGAACAACGTCACCACTTTTAAATGCTTTCAATCTTACATCAATTGGACTTAATCGCATTAGAACGTCTTCAATTGAGCCACCACTCATCCTCAAAATTACCCAAGCATCACTTTGATCTGTCAAAATTCCAAAATTTGTTAATTTCTCATCAGGCTTTGCACCCACTAAAAGCGTATGCTGTCCAAACCACAAAGCTCGTGCGCCTTCTCGGCCAGTAGCACGCCCCTTACGAGGAATAGCCAGTCCATGGGATTTTTTTAACTGTTCAGATAATTTTTTTGAATTTCCTTTGTATTCAGAAATTGACGTGAGATTTAACGAAAGCATTTCCACGATAGTAGTGTTTGAAAGTTTAATTGGCGTCAGCCCATCAGCAGCTGATTTAGTTAATAATTTAATCACGAAGCCGATCTCCTTTTGGATCAAATGACACAGTATTTACAACCTCACACTCAGTTTCAATACCTCTAAGATGATCTACCATCTTTATTCGATCGCCTAATCTTTCGTGACCATTCTTTAAGAAAGCTAAGCCTAGAAAGTGCCCAAAAGTTGGGGAAAAACCAACTGATGTTACATAGCCTCTATCATTTTGCCGTATTGGATTATCATTTAGATCAAAAAGATGAGCACCTGCAACGATCTGCTTAATTGGTCCCACGGGTTTAATTGCAATAAGCTGCTCTCTTTCATTATCAAGCAAACCGGGCCGAGCAGCCGATGTCTTTCCAATACAATCCTTTTTCTTGGAAACCATACGCTCCATACCTAAATCGAAAGCGGTTACCCTTCCGTGAATTTCAGCATGTGTTATAAAGCCTTTTTCTAGTCGCAGGACATTTAAAGCTTCCATTCCATAGGGCCCTCCGCCTATTTCCTCCGCACGAGAGACTAATAAACGAAAAAGACTTTCACCATATCTAGAAGGTACAGCTATCTCATAACCATGTTCTCCACTGAAAGAAATTCTAAATAAGCGACCCAATTCTCCCAAAACACCAATGGATGCGCATGACATAAAGGGAAAAGTGTCTGAAGTAATCGGCTGATCCAGCACAGCATTAATCAACTCTTGAGATTTTGGCCCAGCTATTGCGAATTGCGCCCATTGCTCAGTGACTGAAATAAAACTTAAATCCCATTCAGGATGAAGGCATTGATGAACAAAGTCTAAATGACGCATTACTTGTCCAGCTGCGGCGGTAGTGGTGGTCATTAAGTAGTGGTTTTCGGCTAAACGTGCTGTTGTTCCATCATCCATCACATGCCCATCTTCACGAAGCATTAATCCGTATCGAACCTTTCCAACTTTGAGAGTACTAAACATATTAGTATAAACAAAATCTAATAGTTTATGGGCATCAGGGCCCTGGATATCTATTTTTCCAAGTGTTGAAACATCGCATACACCTACGTTGGAGCGAACCATTTCGACTTCGCGGTCACATGACTGACGCCAATTGGTCTCCCCAACCTCTGGGAAATAGCTTGGTCGGTACCAAAGACCTGCTTCAACCATTGGAGCTCCACGATCGACAGATGCGATATGAGAAGTTGTATGGCGCTGGGGCGCAAAACCAATTCCTTGCGCGTTTTTACCCATAGAGGCAATTGACACAGGCACAAAAGGAGGGCGAAAAGTAGTTGTACCAGTTTCAGGAATTCCTTGACCCGTTGCATCCGCTAAAATCGCCAGAGCAGCAACATTTGAATTCTTACCTTGGTCAATTGCCATACCTTGAGTTGTATAACGCTTCATATGCTCAACAGATTTGAAGTTTTCTCGAACAGCTTGCTGAATATCTTTAACAGTCACATCATTTTGGTAATCGAGCCACGCCCTACCTTTTCCTTCTACTGACCACTTTGGTGCGATCTCATATTTTGTTATTTCCACTTTTGGTAATTTTTTTGATTTTGCAGTTTTTCCAGAAGCTTTTAATATAAGACTGACTTCTTTTTCCGCTGACGCAAAACACATGTGGGTATCCATCAAACCATTTGCCGCCCCAATAACAGCCATATTCGGGATTGCTCCAATTTTCGGAACAAAGCTTAGGATTTTTTCATCCCAAACTGGTCGAGCATTCATATGACAAGTTAAATGCACAGTTGGATTCCATCCCCCTGAAACAGCCAAACAATCAACTTCTATTGTAGTCTCCGTATTGCTTTTTTTCACAACAATAGATTTGAGACCATGGCGCCCAGAAGTATTTGAAACTTCGGCTCCATTATAAAATGGGACATTTAAATCAGTTTTACTGTCTTCGCGAGTGTCAATGATCGCAGCAACATCAATACCACTTTCCAATAAGTCCCTGGCCGTATTATGCGCTGTATTGTTATTGCAGAATAGTGCTACGGATTTACCCGTCGAAACTCCAAAGCGGTTAAGATACGTTCGTACTGCACCTGCTGACATAATGCCAGGACGATCATTATTGGGAAACGCTATAGATCTTTCAATCGCCCCCGCTGCCAGAATACTATGCTTAGCAACGATCCTCCAGAAACATTCAAGTGGCCGATCACCTCCTCTTTTGGGAAGATGATGCCCCACGCGTTCAACTGCAGCGAAAGTTCCTTGATCATAAGCACCAGTCACGGTCGTTCGCGAAAACAAACGTACGTTGTTCAATTCCTCTAAGTTTTTTACGGTTTTAGCAGCCCAAACACTACCAGGCATACCATCAACTTCTTCTGTTTCACTAATTAGGCGTCCACCAAAAATAGGCTCTTGTTCTACAATAATAACATCTAAACCAGCCTCAGCAGCGATTTTAGCTGCCATCAATCCTGACGGTCCTCCACCTATAATTAGTAAGTCACAAAAAGTGTAAGCTTTTTCATAGGTATCTGAATTATGTAAGCCACTCAATGCACCCAGACCCGCTGCGCGCCGAATAAATGGCTCATATACCTTTTCCCAAAAACTTTTAGGCCACATAAAAGTTTTATAGTAAAAACCCGCACCTAAAAAATCTGAAAATAAATCGTTTGCAGATAGAATATCATAATGCAGATTTGGCCAATTATTTTGACTTTTAGTAATTAACCCTTCAAAAATTTCTTGGGTTGTTGCTCTAATATTTGGATCTTGAAATGCACCCTGCCCGACAGTAAGAAGAGCGTTAGGCTCCTCACTACCAGCAGTTAAAACACCCCTTGGTCTATGATATTTAAATGAACGGCCAAATAGTTTTTTACCCGACGCTAATAGTGCTGATGCAACTGTATCGCCCTCGAACCCTTTATAATCGCTTCCATCAAATTTAAAATTTACAAGCTTTTCACGATTTATAAGACCCTTTCCAGAAATCCTCACGACAATTCACCCTTTAAATCAATAGCCAATTCGGCAGTTTCGACCTCGTGAGTAACAGTATTTCGGGTTACTACTAACCAGGAATTACAACCACTTTCATGATACCACAAATCTCTCGTTACACCGGCTGGGTTTTCACGATTATGGAGATAATCATTCCATATATCTTCTGAGGCGTCAGGAGATGGCCTCTTCACTATTTTTGCATCACCAACGTAATAAAATTCTCGCCGATCTCTCTCTCCACAAACAGGGCACGGAATTCGCATAAAATTTTTCCTCTAATGAAGGTTGTGTTGAGAGCCGGTACCCTCTTCATCAATCAAACCATAACCTGTTTTAAATCTACTTAAACGAAATCCACTTGCTACTTCGTGATGTCGATCGGTTGCCATTAAATGAGCAAAACAATAACCCGAAGCAGGAACCGCTTTGAACCCACCATAACACCAACCACAATCGATATATAAACCATCTATACTTGTCTTATCGATTATCGGAGAGCCATCTGGCGTCATATCCATAATTCCTCCCCAAGAACGTAAAACACGCGCTTTTCCAATCATTGGCATTAAAGTCATACCAGCTTCCATAACATGCTCTTTCATTGGTAAATTTCCTCGCTGAGCATACGAGGTATAAAAATCCAGATCACCACCAAATACCAGTCCACCTTTATCTGATTGGCTTATATAAAAATGACCCATGCCAAAACTGACAACATGATCAATGCATGGCTTCAAACCCTCAGTAACAAAGGCCTGCAAAATATGACTCTCTATCGGTAAATTCATTCCTGCCATAGCTGCCAACTGTCCAGATCGTCCTGCGACCACAATACCAACTTTTTTAGCATTAATAGCGCCGCGAGTAGTTTGCACACCAGTAACACGACCTTGTTTAATATCTATACCCGTGACCTCGCAGTTTTGGATTAAATCTACTCCTCGAGTATCTGCGCCACGAGCATAGCCCCAAGCTACGGCATCGTGTCGAGCCGAACCTCCTCTGGGATGATACAAACCACCATAAATAGGAAAACGTGTTTGCTCAAAGTCCAAGTAAGGCAACAAATCTCGAACACCGTCTTTATCTAACAAAATAGCGTCATCACCCTGATTTATCATTGCATTTCCACGCCTTGCAAAAGCATCTCTCTGTCCATCCGAATGAAAAAGGTTTATCAACCCTCTTTTAGAATGCATGACATTGTAATTCAGATCTTGTTCCAAGCCTTCCCAGAGTTTCAAGGAGTGCGAGTAAAACTCCGAATTACCTGGCAAAAAGTAATTTGCTCTTACTATCGTTGTGTTTCGCCCAACGTTTCCTCCACCGAGATAACCTTTTTCTAAAACAGCTATATTTTTTATACCGTGATTTTTTGCTAAATAATATGCCGTGGACAGACCATGTCCACCACCGCCAATTATTAAAATATCATATTCCTTTTTGGGTTCTGGGTTTCGCCAATGCTCAGTCCAACCTTTATTTCCAGTTAAACCTTCTTTTAATATTTTTAGTCCAGAAAAGCGCATAATCTACTCCGGTGAAGCATAGTGTTATGTTGATCAATTTATATAAATAAAATCAAGACTTACAAACGATAAAACACAAATCTTTTTGACCAAATTTTTCAAACATCTCAAACTAAAAAAAATTCTTGCCAAGGAACAAAACAATAAAAACCTTATGGGCTTTTACTCTAGCAAATATCTGATACTACAGGTGAGATGAGTAGTAATCCTTCATTTAATAGACCTGACCAAGCAAAAGCATCCTTCAACGACGAGAGAAGTTCAGAACAACCAAATATCGGGATGGTTTCATTAGGATGCCCAAAAGCACTCGTTGATAGCGAAAGAATCCTAACAAGGCTTCGTGCGGAAGGATATGGCATCTCCCCTGACTATGTAGGAGCCGATGCTGTCATAGTAAATACTTGTGGTTTTTTAGACAGTGCTAAAGCTGAAAGTTTAGAGGCAATTGGTGAGGCGATTGATGAGAATGGGAGAGTTATAGTTACCGGATGTTTGGGGGCTGAACCAGAATTTATAACTGGAGCTCATCCTCGCGTTCTTGCTGTAACTGGGCCACACCAATATGAGAGTGTTTTGGATGCAGTTCATCAAATAGCGCCCCCGAAACCTGATCCCTTTATAGATTTACTTCCTGAGACCGGGATTAAATTAACTCCTCGCCATTATAGTTATTTAAAAATTTCAGAGGGCTGCAATCATAAATGCAAATTTTGCATAATTCCTCAGATGAGAGGCCGGTTACAGTCCAGACCAGCACATGCAATAATTCGTGAAGCCACGAAATTGGTTGATAATGGCGTCAAAGAACTGCTTGTAATATCACAAGACACAAGTGCCTTTGGATTAGATCTCAAGTATGCAAGCGAGAAGGGTCATAGATCTCATATTAAAGATTTGGCTGGCGATTTAGGAAAACTTGGGGCTTGGGTACGCCTACATTACGTTTATCCATACCCTCATGTTCGTGATCTCGTTCCGCTGATGGCGGATGGATTAATACTACCTTATCTCGATATACCTTTCCAACACGCACACCCACAAGTTTTAAAACGAATGGCAAGACCTGCTGCGTCAATAGGAACTTTAGAAGAGATAAAAAAATGGCGCTCAGATTGCCCAGAGATCACACTGAGATCGACATTTATAGTGGGCTATCCTGGCGAAACTGAAGATGAATTTAATACCCTTATCGAATGGTTGGATGAAGCTCAATTAGATCGTGTTGGGTGTTTTAAATATGAAAATGTTGAAGGTGCGAGATCCAATTCACTACCCGATCAAATATCTGAGGATGTGAAACAACATCGCTGGGAAGTTTTTATGGAAAAGGCAGGGAGCATATCTGCTGAAAAACTTGCGAAAAAAATTGGGAAAGAGATTGATGTCATTGTTGACGAAATAGATAAAGAGGGCGCTATTTGTAGAACAAAAGCTGATGCCCCAGAAATCGATGGAAATCTTTTTATTGAGAATAATTTTGAAGAGATCAATGTGGGTGACATTGTAAAAGTCACTGTGACCGAAGCTGGTGATTATGACCTTTGGGGAACAATATCCAAGGATCAAAAATTTCAGTGAGATAAAAAACAAAATTAAGAACTTGCTATCTAAGTGTCTAAATCTATTTATTCGATATGACGACAAGAGTTTTATTTAACGAAGACTGCCCAATCTGCAACGCAGAAATCTGCCACTACATGAAGTATGCAGAAGCAAATAATATTGATCTTCATTTCGATAAATTAGGTGAGACAGATTTATCACTTTATGGAGTCAGCAAGGATCAGGGTGCAAAACGTTTGCATGTAATATCGGATGGTAAAGTAATCCACGGTTTACAAGCATTTCAAAAACTTTGGGCGCAAATGCCCAGATATAAATTTTTAGCGGTAATAACCGATATTCCAATAATTAGAGAAATTTCTGGGCTAGTTTATGACAAAATACTTGCACCAATTTTGTATAAAACGCATTTAAACCGTGTGAATAAAAATTCTAACCAAAGCTAGATTTATATTAATTATAGGACGTTAAAAAATCCTTTGAATTAATTATTCATATAGATTTGATCCAAAAATCGCACCAGGGTTCAATATACCTTTTGGGTCCATAGCTGATTTAATTAGTTTATTTTGTTTTAGTTTTATTGGATCAGAATATTTCACTAAATCATTAATCTTTAATCGCCCAATTCCATGCTCTGCACTGACAGACCCTCCATGTGAATGGACTAGATCATGGACGGTAGCCTTAATCGTTGGCCGTATGTGATTATAATCCCCCCGGTTTTCCCCTTTTTGAGGAAAAATATTAAAATGTAGGTTTCCATCTCCTAAATGGCCAAAACAGTTTATTCTAAAATTACCTAGTTCCAAAATTTCAAGCCTAGTTTCTTCTATAAAGCTATTTATCTCAGACAAAGGCAAAGAAATATCATGGCTTGATACTGAGCCAATCCTGCGATTTGCTTCAGGGATATTCTCACGTATCGCCCATAAGTCATTTTGCTGACTTACATTTTCAGCGAGAACACCATCAACCGCAAGCCCACTGGTTAAAATATTTTCAAAGAACTCGTTTGTATTTTCTTTTGTGCTAAATTTCCCCGGGTGGCCAATATCCAAGAGAACCATCCACTCTGGAATATTACTGAAGGGAAATTTAAGCATTAACTTTGTTTCCCTGAAAAAATGAATGCCCATCTTATTAATCAATTCGAAAGCAGAAATTGTTTCACCAAAAAATTCTTTTGTTTCAGAAAGTAATTTAAGAGCATCCTTTGGAGAGTTGACTGCAATTAAAGCTACAGTACGCTCTATTGGTTTTGGAAAAAGTTTCAGCGTTGCTGCAGTAATAATTCCTAGGGTGCCTTCTGAGCCTATGATTAAATTTTTGAGATCATAACCAGTATTATCTTTGTGCAGGCGCGACAATCCATTCCAAATTGAACCATCAGCAAAAACCACTTCCAAACCTAAGCATAAGTTTCTAGTGCTACCATATCGAAGGACATTAACGCCACCTGCGTTTGTTGCCAGATTCCCACCTATTTGAGCTGTTCCCTCGGAAGCCAAAGAAAGGGGGAAAATTTTTTTCTCTTTTTCTGCTGCATCTCTTAAATTAGACAAAATCACACCTGCTTCTACAGTTATAATATTTTCGTCTACGTTTAGAGACCGGATTTTATTCATACGTTCCAAAGACAATAGGATTCCTGCAGGCCCCTTATCCTGTATTTGCCCACCAACTAAGCCAGTGCCGCCACCGTAGGGAATTATCGGGATGTTTTCAGCATTAGCAGAGCTAACTATGGCTGAAACTTCTTTGACAGTCCTGGGTGACATTAAAATTGAACTGACCCCTTGCCACCTAGAGCGCGGTTCTAACAAATAGTCATCGGGCACAGCTGACGCTACCCCAGGAGATAAACCTGATTTCAATCGATTAATAAATTCTTCCGTCACCGGTTTTAAAGTCACGTCTTTTCCTCAACCGTTTTTTAACCAACACCTGCAGATGTCTTTCCTCTTCGATCGTAACGAAGTGCAGAATATAAGACGTGCGTCCGCCAACGTCCATTGATCTGGATATATGCCTGCGCGACACCTTCATATTTAAATCCACATTTTTCAAGGACACCACGAGAAGGCTTATTATCAGCTAAACAAGCACTTTCTATCCGGCTAAGGTCAAGTTCCGTGAAGGCATATTGCACAAGTGCATTTATTGCCTCCGTCATATACCCACGACGAGCAAATTCTTCACCAATCCAGTATCCCAGGGTTCCGCTTTGAGTTGGGCCACGTCGAATATTATCGAGAGTAATAGCTCCATATAGTTGATCCGTACCATTATCGAAAAGAAATAATGGCACACCAGTTCCTTGGTTGATTGCCCTCTTTGACCAATAAACTCTGTTTGAAAATGACTTACGCGTCAAATGATCGGAGGCCCATTTAGGCTCCCAAGGCGCCAAGAAGTCTTTACTTAAATAACGAACTGCTTTCCATTTCTTAAAATCAAAATGCATGGGCGGCCTAAGTATCAGCCGTCTTGTAACAATCTTAGTTTTTTGCCTAAATGAAAACATTAAGCTGCTCTAAGTGCATCCAATTCCTGCAAGGACGGTGCGGATGAAATTGGGCCATAAAGAGCCATAGCAAACTTTGCTTCTGTCGTTACATGTTCAGCATAAGTTTTAACTTTATCTAAGTTAACCAAGTCAATCTTTTCAATTGTTTCATCTAAACTAGGAACTTTTCCCCAAATTTGAATCATTCTGGCAAGTCTTTCAGCTCTACTCGAGGGGCTTTCCAACCCCATAAGCAAACCAGCCTTCATTTGCGATCTGGCTCTGGTAACTTCAACTTCTGAAAGATCCATCGCAGCTCTTTTCAGCTCATTAACTGTTAAATTTGCTAAATCAGGTATTTGCTCTGCCGAAGTACCCGCATAAATAGTCGTCAAGCCTGTATCCGAAAAGGCTCCCGCCTGTGCGAAAATAGAATAGCACAACCCACGCTTTTCTCTAGCCTGTTGAAATAACCGTGATGACATGCCACCACCCAGTGCAATAGAATAGACTTGGGCAGTATAGATATCAAGGCTTCTATAACTTGGGCTTTCAAAAGCCAGTGCAAAATGAGCTTGCTCGAGTTTTTTATCCCTTCTAAATTCTCCACCTGAAAAAGCTGCAGGTCCAGATTGATGTAATAACTTTGGTTTTTTAAGATCACCAAAAGCTTTTTCAGCGAGCTTGCAAAGCGTATCATGATCAACCCCACCAGCTGCAGAAAGTATCATTCTATCGGGACTGTAGTGTTCGTTTACAAAAGTGGATAAGTCCTCTCTAGAAAACCTTGAAATATTCTCACTAGGTCCAAGAATAGACCGCCCTAACGACTGCTCAGGGTAAGCAGTCTCTTGCAACCAATCAAAAACTATATCGTCTGGCGTATCTAAAGTTTGACCAATTTCTTGAAGTATAACTCCGCGCTCAACATCCAACTCACGTTGTTCAAATACAGAATTTCTTAAAATATCAGATAATATATTAGCTGCCATTTCGACATCATCGTTTAAAACCCTCACGAAGTATGCAGTTGTTTCTCTTGAAGTGTAGGCATTTATATATCCACCTACATTCTCAATCGCTTCTGCTATCTCCAAAGCTGACTTTGTTTTTGTTCCCTTGAACGCCATATGTTCGAGAAAATGAGCTATACCGTTCTGCTCAAGCCGTTCATGGCGACCACCTGCGGAAATCCAAATACCTAGAGAGGCAGATTTTAGACCCGGCATGTTTTCTGTAATTACTTGAAAACCGTTACTTAATGTATGGTGACGTATGCTCATATTTAAATCCGTTCTTTTACAACAGCCTGGATGGATTGAAGATTATTTTCAACATTTGTTATTCTCTCATCAAGGTCAAATAGATCAGCCATGCGAGACGGCAACTCAGGAAATACTGATGTCGCATTTTTGACAGCTTTTGGGAATTTAGCTGGATGGGCTGTAGCAAGAGTTACCATAGGAATGTCAGGGTTACGTTGTTTTCTTGCAGTAAGCACACCTATGGCAGTATGAGGACATAGCAACTCAGAGTATTTTTTGTAATTATAGGTGATCTCCGAATGAGTTTCTTCCTCAGAAGCCCGTCCACTATCGAAATTCTTTCGCAACATTTCTAGAGCATCTCCAGAAATATTAAACTGCCCAGTGCTTTTAAGTTGCTCCATCAAATTGGATACTTCGCTACCATTACAATCCGTGGCGTAAAAAATCGCCCGTTCAAAGTTAGAACTTACCTGAATATCCATAGATGGGCTTATACTCGGTAGAACTCTATCTGTTTTATAAACTCCAGAACTCAGGCACCTATGCAATATATCGTTTTGATTAGTAGCCACTACTAAACGATCAATCGAAAGACCCATTTTTTTAGCAATAAAACCAGCGAAGATATCCCCAAAGTTTCCAGTGGGCACGCTAAAACTTATTTTTTTATTTGGTGCTCCCAGCTTAACTGCCGATGAAAAATAATAAACCACCTGCGCTAAAACCCGCGCCCAGTTTATTGAATTCACACCAGCCAAATTTACACCATCGCGGAAATCAAAATCATTAAACATATCCTTCAAACGAGCTTGACAGTCATCAAAATGACCATTGATCGCAATCGCATGAACATTTTTTTCACAAGGAGTTGTCATCTGCCGTCTCTGAACATCTGAGACACGCCCCTTTGGATATAAAATAAAAACGTCTACAGAATCTAAACCACGAAAGGCTTCAATCGCAGCACTCCCAGTATCTCCACTAGTTGCACCAACAATAGTTACTCTTGATTTTTTACGTTCTAATGCAACTTGGAAAAACTGGCCGATAAGTTGCATGGCAAAATCTTTAAAGGCCAGAGTTGGACCATGAAATAACTCCAAAAGGAAATGATTACTTTCTAATTCAACTAGAGGCGCTCGCTCTTTATGCCCAAAGTGTAAATAAGCTTTGTTTATAATTTCAATTAGTTCATGATCAGAAAAACAATCTCCAACAAAGGGTGAAATAACTTTAAAAGCTATTTCCTCATAACTTAGATCTGCCATGGATAGCATATCATCGTGAGAAAAGTTTGGGATTGATTGGGGAACGTACAAGCCACCATCTCTTGCAAGACCGGTTAACATAGCTTCTTCAAAATTTAAAACCGGAGCTTTACCTCGGGTAGATATGTACTTCATATTTCACGGCCTCTACTGACGCTCGTTCTATAAATGAAAAATACTCCCATCCCAAGCCAAATAAACGCTAACGAAAACCACGTGATTGCATACTGTTTGTGGTTGTTAGGAATATTCTCTGTATCTATAGGAAGTGGATCAAGATGGATAATTGAGGGAGTGAAGCTTTTCGCAACCACTAGGATAGGTTCTGTACCCAGTTTTTTTGATAATGCATTTACATCACGGGCGAACCAAATATTATTTTTTTGATCGGGATCTGGTGTAAAAAAATCAACTTCGTTGGGCCAATGTAAATTCCCAATTATGTTCAGACTACCATTTAAACTTATATTTGATGCCAATTCATGGCGTATAAAACCTAAATCTAATAAGATAATATTTCCATTTTCCAGTTCCAATGAAGAAATTATTCGGTAACCAGCCCCAATAAATTTTTGGCTAGCCAAAACTTTAATATAGTTTCCTGTTAATTTTCCGAAAATCTGTACCGGCATATATTTGTGATCTGATTCTAGAACTTCGGAGGGCAAACGCTGGGGTAATCCAGAAATTTTACTGTCAATATCCACTAAAACGGACTGCTTCCAAAGAAGCCTTTCTAACTGCCATTGCCCTAAGGACAGCAAAATAGCGGTCCCAACAAAAATAAATAACCAAGTAAAAAATTTATGAGGCATAAATTTAAATCCAAAAAAAAGTGCGCAAAATTATGCGCACTTTTATAATTATATCCATTTTAGATTAGCTAACCTTAACAAAAAGGACATTTTAGTGAATTGTTGCGCCAATGCTGCCCCAAACATAAATCGCTGCAAACAAAAATAACCATACTACATCCACGAAATGCCAATACCATGCCGCAGCCTCAAAACCCAAATGCTGATCTTTAGTAAAGTGACCACGCATTGCCCGTAACATACAAATCGCCAGAAATATTGTTCCAACAAGCACATGAAATCCGTGAAAACCCGTGGCCATAAAAAAGTTTGCTCCGTAAATATTGCCCGAAAAACCGAATGCTGCATGTTGATATTCATATGCCTGGAAGATCGTAAATAACACACCTAAACTTACTGCAACGACAAGACCCTGCACCATAGATTTTCGATCTTCATCATGAGCAATTGCATGGTGAGCCCAGGTAGCAGCAGCTCCAGAACACAACAAAATCAGGGTGTTTATCAATGGCAAATGCCAAGGGTCAAAAACTTCTATGCCAGCCGGGGGGAACTGGCCATCTTGCAATGGGCTCATATCACCCATTGGATACATAGCGTGCTTGAAAAAGCTCCAAAACCAAGCCAAGAAAAACATAACTTCCGACATAATGAAAAGAATAAAACCATATCGCAGTCCAATTAATACAACCGGAGTGTGATCGCCAACTTGATTTTCTTTTACAGTATCTGACCACCAGACATACATCACAAACAATACAGCAACAAAGCCTGCAATAAACATCCATGGATTTTCACTATGAAAGAATATTACCGCTCCAAAAAGCATCACAAAAGCTGCTATTGAACCAATAAAAGGCCATATAGACGGATTTAAAATATGATAGTCGTGGTCTTTTTCATGCGCCATTTGTTTTCCCCTCACTTGGGAGCTGATTAAAATTTCTTTTTGTGTTTACACTGACCTTCGCCGGTTCCAGTGATATATCTTTTTCATAAAAGGTGTAAGATAGCGTGATTACCTTAGTATACCTTGCGTCGCGATCCTCTACTATCTCCGGATCGACAAAAAATGTCACGGGCATTTGAACACGTTCACCAGGCATTAAAACTTGTTCTTCAAAGCAGAAACAGTCTATTTTGCTAAAAAAGCCCCCAGCCTCATAAGGGGTCACGTTATAGCTAGCTGTTCCAGCAACAGGTTTATCTGTTGGGTTATACGCCTCATAAAAAGCTAAACCGGTTGCCCCTATTTGAATTTCCATTTCTCTCTGCACCGGCTTGAATTCCCAAGGCATATCACGCTCTAGCGACGCATCAAATCTAACTTTTACCGTTTCGCTCAATACAATTTCAGAGCCGCTCTCTGCTACCTGCGTAATTCCTCCAAACCCAGTAACTCTACAAAACCAATCGTAAAATGGAACAGATGCCCACGCCAGAGCTCCCATAAAAATGACCACACCAACCATTTGAGCAGCTGTCTTTTTTTTCGCCTTTTCATTCATTGCGCGACGCCCCTGCCAAAGCCTCAGCAAACTGACCCTCGGTGACTTTGACTACTGTCAGGCCAAACATAATTGCAACAAAACCAATCAAAACTAGGCCAAGACCTAAGTTTCTACCTCTGCGCCGTTTATGTAAATCATGTTCTTTTCCAAAACTCATATTAAACTTCCTAGCCAGGTCATATTGATTTGAGAATCGATCATAATAGCGGCAAAATGAACAAACAGATAAAGTAGAGAAAATTTAAAAAATTTGCGCTCCAGAAGAGAATTATCAGCAATGCACTCAGGTTCAGATCGTGACCACAGTTTAAATGCTGAAAAAACAAGCTGTACGTTAAATAATATTGCGATTAACAAATAAAATGGACCACTCAAAGAAGAAAACCCTATTGCCAGAGCGACAACAGCTAACAGGCATGAATATGCAAAGATATGGTTTCTTGTTGACCTTCTACCGTTAGTGACCGTCAACATTGGGACTTCCGCCGAGTCATAGTCATTTTTCATAAAAAGTGCCAAAGACCAAAAATGAGGGGGAGTCCAAATGAAAATTAAAGCAAACATCAAGACACTTTCAAAACCAACATTGCCTGTGACAACAGCCCAACCAATAATTGGTGGAAATGCTCCAGCAGCACCACCAATTACAATATTTTGTGGTGTCATCCTTTTTAGCCAAATTGTGTAAACAATTACGTAGAAAAATATTGTGAAAGCCAATAAAAACGCTGCTAACCAGTTTGACGCAAGGCCGAGCATAACAACTGAAATGACTGAAAGTACAATTCCAAAACTCTTTGCTTCGCTTGCCGAAATTTTTCCAGCAGGAATTGGCCGCGATTTAGTTCGTGACATTATACTGTCGATATCAGCGTCATACCACATATTTAAGGCTCCAGAAGCTCCACCGCCTAACGCTATAAATATAATCGAGACAAGTGCCACAAATGGATGAATACTTCCTGGAGCCGCTACTACTCCAGCAATTGCAGTAAATACAACCAAAGACATAACTCGGGGTTTTAGTAGAGAAAAATAATCACTAAACTCAGGCTCGTCTGAGTAGAGCCGATCTATACTAACTTCTGACATAATTAATTTTTTGCTTCCCGAGTGTTATAGCGAACAACCTTACTTCCTCTTATTCAGACGCCTCAGCTATGTTATAGGGTTGAGTAGCTCCAGCATACTCAGATTTTGCTGCCGATAACCAAGATTTGTAAGCGTCTTGGCTAACCACCTTAACCGTAATTGGCATATATGCATGATCTTTACCGCACAATTCGGAGCACTGTCCAAAGTATATTCCTTCTTTTTCGGCTTTAAACCAAAGTTGTCCTAACCTACCAGGGACTGCATCTTGCTTCACGCCAAATGCAGGGATGGTCCAACTATGTATAACATCAGCACCAGTGACTTGCATTACAACTGTTTTATCAACTGGCACCACAACTGCAGCGTCAGTGGCAAGCAAAAATTGATCACGGGTGTAGCCCGCTTCTTGTAGTTCAAGTTCAACCTCAGGCGTTAAAACTTTTCCGTCACCGATTAAGAAGCTTTCAAACTCAAAACCTTCGTCTACATACTCGTAACCCCAATACCACTGATATCCAGTAACTTTTATGTTGACTTCACCCTCAGGAATTTTCTGTTGGTCAAACAAAACTGGCAGGGAAAAAGCTCCAATGAATACTAAAATAACGATTGGTATTACAGTCCAAGCAACTTCTACAGAGGAGTTGTGAGTAAACGTCTCAGGGACAGGGTTAGCCTTTCGATTATAGCGAAGTATAACATATGCTAATAGACCAAGCACGAAAACTGTGATTGCGGTGATGATAATCAAAACCATTCCATCCAGCCATTGTAAGTCGCGCGCCAGCTTTGTTGCAGCAGGTTGAAAACCTATTCCGTCTGCTACGGGTTGCCCGATTATTTCAAGCCCACTTTCAGCGAAAGCTGGCATGGCTAGAAATCCAGAAATAAATCCGGTTATTTTTGATTTTAGTCGCATTTTTCACCCTGATCTTCAGTGTTCGTGTCAATTTGCTAACCATGCTGTACGCTGCTATGGTGCGCTGTCTTATTTTATGTAGTCTACAATCATATTTTGACAAAGAGATAAAGAAGAATATTTGCGGCAAACGGACGCTTTTATAAAAAAAGTGTAAACATAAAAGCTATTACAGGAAAGAACATGAAAATTTGTGAATTTGATCCTTTCGGAAAAAACCTAACCCGCGAAGACGCAGTAAAGTCTTTGAAATTGGCTACTAAAAACTCCGATGATGGAGAAATATTTTTTGAACAGCGCCAGACTGAAACGATAACTTTTGATGATAGCAGAGTGAAATCTGCAAACTTCGATACTTCAGAAGGGATGGGAATGAGATCAGTTTGTGGTGAAATAACAGGTTATGCTCATTCAACAGATTTATCGTTCTCAGCACTTTCAAAAATGATCCCAATCGTACAAAAAGCCTCCCAAGAAAAAATACGTTTGTTCGCTGATGCACCTGAAAAAACAACAAAAACCATGTACGATCCATCTAATCCAATATCAGAATTAACTTTTGCAAAAAAGGTTAAAATTTTACAAGAAGTTGATGATTTCACTAGAAGCCTTGACCCAAACATCAAACAAGTAACAGCAACAATATCTTCATCAAATCAGAAAGTTTTTATACTACGACCTGATGGATCTTCGTCTTCCGATATAAGACCTATGGTTAGATTAAATATATCCATTTTATTAGAGAGTAATGGACAAAGGGAAAACGGATACACTGGAATTGGTGGCCGAGACAACTTGCTAAGTTTTTTAAAGCCAGAAGTTTGGCAGAATGCCGCATCTGAAGCGTTAAGAATTGCTCGAGTAAATATTCACGCAAAGCCAGCTCCTGCAGGTGTAATGGATCTAGTATTAGGTCCGGGTTGGCCTGGAATTTTATTACATGAGGCAATCGGTCACGGTCTTGAAGCCGATTTTAACAGAAAAAAAACAAGTGCATTCAGCGATTTAATGGGCAAAATGATTGCTGCGCCAGGGGTTACAGTTTTTGATGATGGTACAATTCCAAATCGTAGAGGCTCAATTACGATTGATGATGAGGGCACCCCAAGTCAAAAGACTAAGCTGATAGATAATGGCGTTTTAGTAGGTTATATGCATGACCGACAGAACTCTAGATTAATGGGGTTACAATCTACTGGTAATGGCCGCAGACAAAGCTATGCACACGCTCCTATGCCGCGAATGACTAATACCTACATGCAGGCTGGAAATGAAGAACCAAAAAATTTAATTCACGATTTAAAAGACGGGCTATACGCTGTTGGATTTGGTGGAGGCCAAGTAGATATAACAAATGGAAAGTTCGTTTTCTCATGTACGGAGGCTTATAGAGTAAGAAATGGTAAGATTGAAGAAGCTGTTAATGGTGCGACTTTAATCGGAGACGGCGCATCGGCCCTTCAAAAAATTAAAGCCATCGGAAACGATCTTCAGTTAGATCCAGGCATTGGTAATTGTGGAAAGGCTGGACAATGGGTACCTGTAGGAGTGGGACAACCTAGCTTGTACATCAGTGGCCTGACTATCGGGGGCGTTTCCAATTGATATTCAAACCTTCCAAATTATTGCCAAAAAAATTGTAATTTCAGATATTAAGTTTAATTCTCCGTAAGCAGGATTGACAAACCTACCACACTACAGCCATGTTCCCGCGCTAAGTAATAGTCGTGAGTCGAAAGGATTTTTAATGCCAGTAGTCGTTGTAGAGTCACCAGCAAAAGCTAAAACGATTAACAAATATCTAGGCTCCGACTACACCGTTTTAGCATCATATGGTCATATTAGAGATTTACCCGCAAAGGATGGCTCCGTAGACCCTGATAAAGAATTTGATATGAAATGGGAAATTGGCACTGATAGCAAAAAACATGTAAAGGCAATCGCCGATGCTCTAAAAGAAGATAATGAGTTAATATTGGCAACGGACCCCGACCGTGAAGGCGAGGCCATAAGCTGGCACCTTGAAGAAACTCTACGGAACAAACGGGTTATAAAGGACGATACGCCAGTAAGTCGAGTTGTTTTTAATGCTATTACTAAATCAGCTGTTTCAGAGGCGATGGCAAATCCTCGAGAAATAGATGCTCCACTGGTACATGCCTATCTTGCCAGGAGAGCTCTGGATTACCTTGTTGGTTTTAATTTATCTCCAGTGTTATGGCGTAAATTGCCTGGTGCTAAATCAGCTGGGAGAGTACAGTCCGTTTGCTTAAGATTAATTGTAGAAAGAGAAATCGAAGTAGAGGCCTTCAAACCAAAAGAATATTGGTCTGTCAAAGCATCTTTAAAAACCCCAAGAGGCCAAATATTTGAAGGGAAACTTATAAACTTTGCGGGCACAAAATTAGATAAATATGATTTGAAAAGTAGCTCAGAAGCCGAGTTAGCCGCACAGGCGATCTCGACGCGTGAACTTGTTGTATCATCAGTTGAAAGCAAGCCAACTAGTAGAAATCCCTTCGCACCATTCATGACATCTACCCTACAGCAAGAAGCTGGAAGAAAATATGGAATGGGGGCCAGACAGACGATGCAAGCGGCTCAGCGATTATACGAAGCAGGCCATATTACATACATGAGAACTGACGGTATTGATATGGCGCCAGAGGCCGTCACCTCTACAAGAGAGGCTATTAAGGAAAGATATGGTGAAAAATTTCTTCCATCATCGCCGAGGTTTTACAAAAATAAAGCCAAAAATGCTCAGGAAGCACATGAATGCATTCGACCTACTTCTATTTCAAAAGACTCTAAACAATTGAAACTTTCGGATCCAGATCAATTCAAATTATATGATTTAATTTGGAAAAGGACGATATCTTGTCAAATGGAGTCTGCAAAATTAGAGAGAACCTCTGTGGACCTGCAAAGCCCCGATAAGGAAGTTACTCTGAGAGCCAATGGGCAGGTGGTGTTGTTTGAAGGCTTTCTAAAGGTCTATGAAGAAAGCAGAGATGACGCAGAACAGTCAGACAGTGAAAACCGTCTTCCTCAAATGTCGCAGGGAGAAAATATCGAAAAGCTTAGCATTGACCCCGAACAGCATTTTACCCAACCTCCGCCAAGATATACTGAAGCTAGTCTCGTTAAAAGAATGGAAGAATTGGGAATAGGCAGGCCTTCAACTTACGCTAACATAGTGACAACAATTCAAGATAGAGAATACGTCAGAAAAGAAAAAAATAGACTGTTTCCCGAAGATAAAGGACGAATAGTAACGATTTTTTTACTTAATTTTTTCAAACGCTACGTAGAATTCGATTTCACGGCTGGTTTAGAAAATCAACTTGATGCTGTAAGCGCCGGTAAAGGAAACTATAAAGAACTTTTAGGTCAGTTTTGGGATCATTTTTCAGAAGCAATCTCTGAAACATCAGAATTGCGAATTACTGAAGTATTAGATGTTCTGGATGATGCATTGGCACCCCAGCTTTATCCAAAAAAAGAGGACGGCAGCGACCCAAGGAAGTGTCCAAAATGCGGAAATGGCCAACTTCACCTAAAATCATCCCGAACTGGTGGATTTGTTGGATGCGGAAACTATCCAGAATGCAAGTTTACGCGCCCAATATCTGGTGAACCAGATGAAACGGCAGAGCGCCTACTTGGTGACAACGATGGAGACCAAATATTTTTGAAGACTGGAAGATATGGCCCATATGTTCAACGTGGTGAAAGTTCCGAAGACAATAAAAAACCGCCAAGGGCAAGTCTTCCAAAAGGTTGGTCAGCATCAGACATTGAGCTCGAAAAAGCCCTCAAACTCCTCAGCTTGCCAAGAGAAATTGGCGCTCACCCCGAAGATGGCCAGATCATTGAAGCCGGGATTGGTAGATATGGTCCTTTCGTACGTCACGGGCGGACCTACGCAAACTTAAAAGATCCAGAAGATGTCTTTAATATAGGAATGAATAGGGCAGTTGAAGAATTAGCAAAAAAAGTACTTTCCGGAAATAGCCGTGGGGCAACTTCAAAAGCGCTTAAGGAACTTGGCGAACATCCCGACGGTGGTGGGCTGGTTAACGTGATGGATGGGCGTTATGGCCCCTACATCAAGTATGCTAAAATAAACGCTACGATACCAAAAGAGAAAGATCCTGAAAAAATCACAATGGAAGAAGCTGTAATTATGATAGCTGAAAAGGCTGCAAAAGGAAAAAAAAGAGGCAAGAAAAAATAGAAATTTTCTAAAATAAATGAAAATTTTTATTTAAGATTAGCTCCCATTTTAAGAAAGGAAGATAGTTCAATGAAAAAAGTTTATGGAACTGCCGAGGAAGCTCTAAAGGATCTACTATTTGATGGTATGTTCATCGCTTCCGGAGGTTTTGGACTATGCGGCATCCCAGAATTGTTGCTGGAAGCTATTAAAGATGCTGGAACAAAGGACTTAACCTTTGCGTCAAATAATGCTGGTGTTGATAACTTTGGAATAGGAATATTACTGGAAACTCGCCAAGTTAAAAAGATGATATCGTCATACGTGGGAGAAAATGCAGAGTTCATGAGGCAATATTTAGCCGGCGAGCTTGAGTTGGAATTTAACCCCCAGGGCACTTTAGCAGAAAGAATGCGTTCCGCAGGTTGTGGGATACCAGGTTTTTACACAAAAACTGGAGTGGGTACTATAATCGCCGATGGTAAAGAACACAAAGATTTCAATGGAGAGACTTATATTCTGGAAGAAAGCCTGTTTGCAGATCTATCAATTATAAAAGCGTGGAAGGCCGACGAAACAGGGAATCTTATATTCAGAAAAACTGCGCGAAATTTCAATCCTCCGGCTGCAATGTGTGGCAAGGTTTGCGTCGTAGAGGTAGAGGAAATTGTGCCTACAGGTTCAATCGATCCAGATTTAATACATCTGCCTGGGATCTACGTTCATAGGATCATAAAAGGTCAGCACGAAAAACGAATTGAACAGCGCACAACGCGCCCTGCTGCTTAGAGGATATAAAAATGTGGGATCGAGATCAGATGGCTGCCCGAGCAGCAAAAGAACTTGAAGACGGAATGTATGTAAATCTTGGCATTGGAATACCAACTTTGGTATCAAATTATATTCCAGAAGGGATGAACGTTACACTACAGTCAGAAAACGGAATGCTCGGAATGGGACCATTTCCATTCGAAGGCCAGGAAGATTCAGATTTAATCAATGCTGGGAAGCAAACGATTACTGAATTACCGCAAACTGCTTATTTTGATAGCGCCACCTCTTTTGGAATGATCCGAGGAGGCAAAATAGCAATGGCAATTTTGGGAGCAATGGAAGTTGCTGAAAACGGTGACTTAGCTAATTGGATGATACCTGGAAAACTCGTTAAAGGGATGGGCGGTGCTATGGATTTAGTGTCCGGTGTTGGGCGTGTCATTGTTGTTATGGATCATACAAACAAACATGGGGACTCCAAGTTATTGAGGGAGTGCACTTTACCTCTGACTGGAAAGAGTGTTGTGCATAGAATAATTACAAATTTAGGCGTCTTGGATGTTGTTTCGGGTGGCTTGGAAATTATCGAGTGTGCGGATGGAATATCCGAGCAAGAAGTGCGTAGCGCTACAGAAGCCAAAATAGTGAACTAATTTAAAGCTTCTTAAAATTAATGCTAAAATATGATTTACCAAAAAAGTTTAAAAACTGGATTGAAACAAAAAACTGGGTCTTGCGGCCCCACCAGATTGAAGTTCTGAATAATTCAAAAAGGCAGTCTCAACTCCTTATTGCCCCAACCGGATCCGGAAAAACCTTATCAGGATTTTTACCAACACTAATCGAACTTGATTCCGTAAAGTTTTCTGGCCTCCACACAATTTACGTTTCCCCATTAAAAGCACTAGCCGCGGACATAAAACGAAATTTAATGATCCCTATCGAAGAAATGGGTCTGAATATTAGAGTAGAAGATAGAACTGGCGACACCAAAGCTGCAACAAAGCGACGCCAGCGAGTTGATCCGCCACATATTTTACTTACCACTCCTGAAAGCCTGGCATTACTCGTTTCTTTTCCAGAATCTAAAGTCCTTTTTGCGAACTTAGAAAGAATAGTGATTGATGAAATACATGCGCTTGTTGAAAGCAAACGTGGCCATCAGTTAGTTTTAGCAATTTCTCGGTTGCAATCCTTATGTACGAACCTTCGGAAAATAGGACTATCTGCAACAGTTGAAAACCCTAATGAAATAGCGCAATTTATTTCAAAAAATGAAGCTTCTTGCCCAATTATTTTTGCTAAAACTGGAATAGAACCAGATATTTCAATGCTTCAAACAAAAGTTTCACCTCCCTGGTCAGGAGCAGGAGCGACCTATGCCATCCCAGATGTATTGGAGAAAGTATCCTCTCATAAAACTACTCTGATTTTTCATAACACGCGCGCTCAAGCTGAAATCTTTTTTCATAACTTATGGTTAAATAATAATAAAAATTTACCCATTGCTATCCATCATGGCAGCCTCAGTCTAGAACAACGAAAGCGGGTTGAGGCAGCTATTAATAGAGGTGAATTGAGGGCTATCGTTTGCACTGGTACCTTAGATCTAGGAATAGATTGGAATGATGTAGACCTTGTTATTCAAGTTGGTGCCCCAAAAAATATAAAAAGGCTAGTACAGAGAATTGGGAGAGCAAACCACACTTATAATGCTCCATCCAAAGCAATAGTTGTTCCAGCCAACAAATTTGAAATCATTGAGTGTCAAGCTGCTCTAGAGGCGGTCAAAGATAAAGATCTAGACGGTGAGACAGTACAGACAGGATCACTTGATGTATTGTGTCAACATATTTTGATTGTGGCTTGTGCTGGAAAAATCCATCCCACTAAATTATTTAAGGAAATAAAGAAAGTAGGCGCTTACAAAAACTTAACAAAGCATGACTTTAAAGAGTGTTTACGATTTTGTATAGACGGAGGATATGCACTTAAACGATACGAACAGTGGCACAGACTAAAAATTGATAATGCGGGAAACTTAGTCCTGCGCGATCCGAGAACTTCAAATAGAATTAGAATGAATGTGGGAACCATCCAAGATACAGATACCCTTAAAGTTAAGACGCATCGTCGAGGTGGTGGGAAAGCCCTTGGAGAAATTGAAGAAGCTTTTGCCGCATCATTGACAAAAGGGGATACTTTTTTAATTGGAGGCAAAATAGTCCGCTTCGAGAATCTGCGGGAAATGGTCGTAGAAGTAACACAAAACGCAAACAAGCAACCTAAAATTGCCACCTTTATGGGAACTAAATTTGCAACAAGTACAAAACTAAGCGATAGAATTTTAGATAATTTCCAAAATGAACATTGGGACGATTTGCCAGCAGATACGGTGAGCTGGTTAAATAAACAGAAAGAATTTTCAGAACTTCCAGTAAAAAACAGTTTATTAGTCGAAACTTTTTTCAGAAAATCTCGACATTATATGGTGGTCTATAGCTTTGCGGGAAGGAATGCTAACCAAACATTAGGCCTAATTTTATCCAAAAGATTAGAAGAACTCGAGCTGGCACCGTTGGGCTTTGTGGCAAATGATTACGCTACCCTACTGTGGGGTCTCAAAAAAGTACAAAATCCGATCGAATTATTCAATTCCAATGCGATCGAACTGGGCCTTGATAATTGGCTTTCAGGTAACGCTTTAATGAAAAGAACATTTAAAGCCGTGGCTACAGTTTCAGGATTAATTGACCGAAATTTGCCAGGTCTTAAAAAATCAGGGCGCCAGACAACTTTTTCTTCAGATATTTTATATGATACTTTGGTCAAATATGATCCAGGTCATCTCCTCTTAAAAATAACCAAGGATGAAGCCATGAAGGGGCTGATTGATTTTAACCGCATAAAAGAAATGTTCGATAGAATAGATAATAATATAAAACATATAGATCTACCACATGTGTCTCCTTTAGCGGCGCCAATGTTGCTAGAGATGGGTACTGTACCCATTGAAGGAAAGGCTAAAGAACTAATTTTAAAAAATGAAGCAAGTTTGCTTATGAAAGAGGCTGGGTTAGTTTAAAAGTTATGGCGTCTATAACACTTCTTAAGAAATGAAATGAACTATTTTAAGTTTTCAATCTCAGAAAATGAACTTTTGGCGTTGCCATCAGGAGCTCTATGGTGGCCCGATCAATCCATTTTATGTGTTTCCGATTTACATTTTGGCAAGTCAAATAGATTAGCCAGAAAGGGTCAATCGTGGATGCCCCCGTATGAAAATCAAGATACATTATTACGGTTAGAAAAAGACTTGGATGCCACGAATACAAAAAAAATAATATGCCTAGGGGATAGTTTTGATGATAACGAAGCCAGTAGATCGCTTCCACCAGATGAGGTTCTTTGGATTACAAAAATGCAAACACGTCGGGAATGGATATGGATTTCTGGCAATCATGATCCCTCACCTAAAAATTTAGGTGGTACTTTTTTAGAGTCACTCGAAATTGAAAAACTGAATTTCCAACATATCGCAAGTTCCAAAAAACGTTTCGAAATATCTGGCCATTACCACCCTAAAATAAGGGTGAGAGTAAAGCATCAATCTTTCACAAAGCGTTGCTTCTTGGTGGATGATAAGCGTGTAATAATGCCAGCCTATGGAACCTATACTGGAGGTCTTTACTGCAACCGTGATCCACTTCGTTCAATTATGAACCAAAATTCTATTGCCTTAATGACTGGAAAAGAAATTTATCCTATTCCAATTTCTAAAGCAAATTAATTTAGATTGATATCTGGCTCCTTGAGATGATATTTCCGACAACAGGCAACCAAAGTATTTGCTAACAAACAAGCGATCGTCATTGGCCCAACACCACCAGGAACAGGAGTTATGGCGCCCGCAACTTCTGAACAGCTTGAGAATTGTGCGTCACCAACCAAACGCTTCCCACCATCACTTCCCTCAACTCTATTAATCCCTACGTCGATAAGGGTAGCTCCGGATTTTATCCAATCACCTTTAACCATTTCTGCTCTACCTACAGCCGCTACTACTATATCCGCGCGTCCAACCACTGCTTCCAAATTTTTTGTTCTAGAATGCGTTACCGTAACGGTACAACTTTCGTTTAACAAAAGCTGAGCCATTGGTTTTCCAACTATGTTTGACCGACCGATTATTACTGCATCCTTGCCAGCCAACGACCCATGGAATTCTTTAAGCATCAACAAGCAACCTAAAGGTGTACAAGGAACCATAGATTTTTGACCCGTAGCCAATAATCCAACATTGGAAATATGAAAACCATCCACGTCTTTTTCTGGATTGATTGAATTTATTATAGAATCTTCATTGATATGTTTCGGTAAAGGTAGCTGAACTAAAATTCCATGGACCTCGTCATCATCGTTTAACTGATTTACCAAAGCCAAGAGATCTTCTTCAGAAGTATCTTCATTGAGTTTGTGTTCATATGACTTCATTCCAGCTTCGATAGTTTGCTTTCCTTTTGATCGAACGTAAACTTGGCTTGCTGGATCCTCACCAACTAAAACTACAGCCAAGCCGGGAGTAACTTTATGTTCTTTTTCTAAAACAGTCACATGTTTAGCAACTTGGTCTCGTAGCTTCTTTGAAAAAAGCTTTCCATCTAGTATTTGTGCTACCATTTTTGGTAATCCTTTAAAATTAATAAATTAAACTCACTCTTCACGAATAGTTTTTGCTTCTCTTTGGATCGACCAATCAATTAAAATTCGCCATATTTTTTCTACAAGATCCGAATCCATGTTGAGTTCCAAAGCCGCACTCCGCGCGTTCGAAACCACTTTTTCAATTCGTTCGGGAATTCTAGCGGGCATTCCATTGGAGCTTTTTAACTCAGTTGCCCTATCGATAAATTCAGAACGATGGGCCAAGAGCTCAATTATTTTTACATCCAACTTATCAATTTGACGACGTAATTCATCCATATCATTACAATCGGCTGGTTTTGTGAGCTCTGTCATTATGGTCTCCCGAACTTAAAACTTAGCAATGTAAAACATTAAATTTAAGTTTAGAACAACCCTTCTATTTCACCAGATTTGTTGAGACATATAGATTCAGCTGCAGGAACTCGAGGCAGACCGGGCATAGTCATTATTTCTCCGCATACAACCACTATGAAACCTGCACCCGCGCTAATTCTCACTTCTCGAACTGGAACACTGTGTCCAGTTGGCGCTCCACGCAAGGTAGGATCGGTCGAGAAACTGTATTGAGTTTTCGCCATACAAATTGGCAAACCACCATACCCCTGATCCTCCCACTGCTTTAATTGATCAAGAATTTTTTTATCCATAACGGCTTCATCAGCCCTGTAAATGCTTTTGCAAATCGTCTGAATTTTTTCGGCTAGCGGCATATTGTCAGGATAAATTGGAGCAAAATCAGAAACTCCTGAGTCAGCTATTTCTGAGACACGCTTAGCCAATTCTATTGAACCCTCTGACCCAAACTCCCAATGTTTTGAAACAATAGCTTCAGAACCCTGACTTGTCACAAAATCCATTACAGCATCAATCTCGTCTTCTGTGTCTTTTACGAAATGGTTAATTGCAACGATTACTGGAACCCCAAAGCTTTTCAAGTTCTCTATGTGACGACCTAAATTTGCACATCCAGACTTCACAGCACTTACATTTTCTTTTCCTAAATCTTGTTTGGCCACTCCACCATTCATTTTCATAGCGCGAATAGTAGCAACAAGTACAATGACGGAGGGGGATAAACCCGCCTTGCGGCATTTTATATTTAGAAATTTCTCAGCGCCTAAGTCAGCCCCAAAGCCAGCTTCAGTTACAACATAATCGGATAATTTAAGCGCTGTTTGAGTTGCAATTAAAGAATTGCACCCATGCGCGATATTAGCAAAAGGACCACCGTGTACAAAAGCGGGGTTATTTTCTAACGTCTGAACCAAATTAGGTTTAATTGCGTCTTTAAGCAAAACTGTCATCGCTCCATCTGCCTGAATATCACGGCAAAAGACAGGAGAACGATCGCGTCTATATGCAACAATCATATTTCCTAGTTTTTCCTGCAAATCAGTTAGATCTTTGGCTAAACACAAAATTGCCATAACTTCTGAGGCAACTGTAATATCAAAACCTGCCTCGCGTGGGAACCCATTGGAAACGCCCCCGAGGGATGCTGTAATCTGACGGAGTGCTCTATCATTCATGTCTACGACCCGCCGCCATACCACTCTTCGAGTATCTATGCCTAGGTCATTACCCCAATAAATATGATTATCAATCATAGCTGAAAGTAATGAGTGTGCAGACGTAATAGCGTGGAAATCACCCGTGAAATGTAAGTTCATATCTTCCATCGGGATAACTTGGGAATAACCGCCGCCAGCAGCACCACCTTTCATACCAAAATTTGGACCTAAAGATGCTTCCCTAATACAAATCATGGCATTTTTGCCGATTTTGTTAAGTCCATCGCCAAGACCAACAGTTGTTGTTGTTTTACCTTCTCCAGCCGGTGTTGGATTTATGGCTGTTACAAGAATTAGTTTCCCATTTTCTCGGTCTTGCAAAGTGTTTATAAATTCTTGGCTTACTTTTGCCTTATCGTGACCATACGGCAACAAATGTTCTGCTTCAATTCCGAGGTGGGCACCAACTTCCTGAATTGGTTTTTTTTCTGCACTTCGAGCAATTTCAATATCACTTTTGTAGCCCATCTAAGTTTCCTCTTTCAAATGAAAAACATCTTTAGATCCTATAAAGCCTAAGTATAATTTCAACTTTGCATTTCCGACATTTACCAGACCACTTACGTCCAGATTTTAGAAAAATATATTTTATAGGAAGTTAAATAAGCCATACTGGCTTAAAATTTTCTTTTTATTCATATTTCTACTTCAGTAATTAATTGATTTGTTCTTTTTTCTATCGATTGCTCAAGTTCACTCATAAGAACTGAATTCTCTAATCCTGCAGGTATCAAAGGCAAACACTCAACAACTGCAATCCCGGGCTGCCGCATAATGCCAAATTTTGGCCAGAAAAGTCCAACGTTGCAAGCCACTGGTAGACATTCTTGACCAGTTTGTTGATAAAGTGCAGCGACACCTATTTTGTATGGTTTAAAGTCACCTGGCGACACTCTAGTTCCTTGTGGATAGATAATTAGCTGCCCAGGAGGAGCGTCACCTGAAGCGACAGCAGACATCATTTTTTGTATCGCTTCAGATCTTTTCCCACGCTCTACTGGAACACATCCTATTTTTTTTGCGTACCATCCCAGCACAGGAGCCCAACGCAATGACGATTTCATTATAAATTTTGGCCTTGGCGTTTCACTAACAATCAAAATAATATCAAAAAAGCTTTGGTGTTTCGCCGCGATAATGAGCTCGGTATCTGGGATAACTCCCCTGACCTCAGATTTTAAACCAACCATCCAAGAAGCTGTCCAACGGACCCATCTACACCAAACATGAACAGCTAAATAGGAATAGTCCCTGTTGAGCATAACAAATGGACAAAACAACAGGCCAAAAATTACCATCATTAAATACATCTGAATAAGAAACAGCAGAGAACGTAGATATTGAAACGCATAAAGCATTAGGCCAGAGACTTCAGGATACTGAGTGAGGATATGCGTGCTGTTAAAAACGTCATAACAAAAAAGGATAAGGGAACAACAATTAACCAAGACCATTCCAAGCCTTCTAATCTAAGGCCTAACAAAACTGCAGTTTGATCCACCTCAGAGGGTAAAAGAAACAGGGTTATTGATGCTAACATCGCACCAAGCGCTGAACCAAAAAAAGCTCTAAAAGCAAATTTACGGACAAATGCTGCAGCAATATATTGGTCGGTGGCTCCAACTAGCCTCAAAACTTCAATTACCTTTCTATTTGATGACAGAGCAGCACGGGTAACGAGAACCATCATTGCGATTACAATGAAAAATATCAAACCAATTGATAACCAACCCAGAAACCAAATACGATAAGCCGCTTTTATTAGAGGCTGCCGCCACCTTGTATGATCGTCAAGTACTGCAGAGGGGACTTCAGCAGCGAGCCTTAGCCTTAGACCTGCTCGGTCATATCCATTTTCATCTTCTTCAATGCTTATGAGACGTGGCATGGGCAAATTGTTTATCGGCACTTTTGGCCCAAACCAAGGCTCAAGCAATGCCTGCTGTTCTTCTTCTTTCAACAAACGAAAAGATGCTATTCCCTTTGTATTGGATAAAACATTTAAAGCGGCCTCTGTTTGACTTTCTAAATCTGCTTTTGGGGCAGATACGCGCAAGGTCGCAGAATTTGCCAAGGAGTCTGACCAGCTGTGAGCTAATCGATCAGCGGCAAACGAAATGGCTACTGAAAAAACAATCAAGAATGCCATGGATGCAGAAGTGAAAAATGTCAAAAGCGTGGTAAATCCATTCGTCGGAACGACCTGATTTACGTATCTATCAGGTAATAATATATTTTTCATACCAACCATCAAAGATCGCTCCCAGCAAGCTGAACTGTTTTATTACTGATCCTTAAAACGCGAGCCTGCACGCTAGCTTTTGTAAATCTAATCAAATTTAAGTCGTGAGTAGCAATAACAATAGTTTTCCCCATATGGTTTAATTCTATCAATAATCGGATTAGCCGCTGTGACATTTCCCAGTCAATATTACCCGTTGGCTCATCAGCCAATATCACATCTGGCGACATAATAATTGCACGCGCCAAAGCTGCTCTTTGCCTTTCACCGCCCGAAAGTTCAGGTGGTAGCGCCTTGGCGCGATGGGATAGACCAACCCAATTCAAAAGCTCTTTTAAATTTACGCTATCAGATAAGGAATTTTGAGCTGAAACCATGATCGGCAACGCAATATTATCTGCAACATTCAAATGATCAAGAAATTGACAATCTTGGTGTACAACGCCTATTTTGCGCCGCAGATATGCTATTTCGTCTCTAGACAACTCAGATATGTCTCTACTAAAAACATTGAGCTCTCCTGATGTCGGGTTGAGAGACCCGTAGCACATTTTAAGGAAAGTTGTTTTACCCGATCCTGATGGCCCGGTAAGAAAATAAAAAGAACCTTGAGAAATGGAAACATTAAGCTCTGATAAAAGTTCCTCGCCATACGAGTAAGCGACGCTTTTCATTTCAATCACAACTAAAACTTTCCTTATTCTTTAATTTTAAAACCCATACTATCACCATACTCTAATAAACAGTTGTTCAACAATAAAAAGCATGTACTTTTACGGCTATATATATTTTTTAATCTATCATAAAGTCTGATGGAGTCATTTATTTATAAAGGAACTAATGCGTTTAGTCTGTCCAAATTGCAAAGCAAATTATGAGATCCCTCGTGATGCTGTTCCAATAAGCGGTAGGGAAGTAAAATGCGACAGCTGTGGACACTCATGGTTTCAAACTCGTACTAAAAAAACTAACAACGAAAAATTAATTGAGCCGGAAATTAAAAGTACGGAAGAAAATTTTATAGAAGTAGAGAGTGCGGTATCTAATCAGAAAAAAATTGATCCTTCTGTTATTAAAATATTGAAAGAAGAAGCAAAAAGAGAAATTGAAGCTAGAGATCGAGAACGAACAAAACAAAAGACACCATCCAAAAATAATGTGAAAAATGTTAGGAATAATGAGCCCGCAACTCTCACAAGAGATGCTATACTTAAGCATCAATCTAATGATGTAATAGCTGAGGCCCTTGAAGATAAGGAAACAAAACAACCAGCAGGCTTCATTTTTGGCTTATTAATAGTTTTATCTGCATTATTAGCATACACTTACAACGAACAACTAGTATCGATCTTGCCAGATTCTGAAACCTATGTTGCTTCATATATTGATCTGATTGACAGGATAAGATTAGAATTGAACAAGCTCATGGGAAAAGTCATACACTTAATAAACAGTTTGATATGAAATACTTTTAATTAAGTTTGTAATTTTAGTTTTTTAAATCTGTCTCAATAGCCTTTTGAATCATGTTTAACGCTTGTGGGCTTGACCAATCAGCATCACCGATAAACCGAGCCACTTCCTTATTATCTTTACTTAGTAAAATTGTAAGAGGTAGTCCGGCTATCTTAAGAGACCGGGCTAATTTTCCTTTAGGATCTTGATATTTAGTTAGATTCTCGATTGAAGTTTTTTTAAAAAAATTTTCCACAGATTTTGGAGAATTTCTCATTGTAGCAATGGTTACAACCTTAAAGTTTTTACCGCCTTTTATTGTTTGTAGGTTTGACAAACTTGGCATTTCTTCCAGACATGGAGCGCACCAAGTTGCCCAAAAATTAATCAAGGTAAGACTGCCAGAAAAGGATTTTAAAATGAGAGGGTCACTATTAAAAGTGTAGAAAATTTCTTCACTGACCTCCTTAGGGCTTTCATGCAAAATGAGTTTTTTCATTTCACCAAATTTAAATTCCTCAAGAACAGAAAATTTACTATCCTCAGAAAGCACAATATTTGCACAGAAGTTAAAGGCCGTATAAAGAACAACCAACGTTAAAAAATTTTTAGCTCCTCGGTAAGGTAGTTTCATGTCAAAAAAATCCTCTAACAAAATGTGGGGCGGTCGGTTTTCTACCGGACCAGATGCTATAATGGAAGCAATTAACGCCTCAATTGATTTTGACAAGCGTTTGGGAGCTCAAGACATTGAAGGTTCTATTGCACATGTAAATATGCTGGGCGCAACAGGTATATTAAATGAAAACGACGTATCAGCAATTAAAGTAGGCCTTAAAGAAATCCTCAGTGAGCTAAATTCAGGTGAATTTTCATTTTCAAAGGCGCTTGAAGATATCCATATGAATATCGAGGCAAAATTAACAGATAAGATAGGAAATCCGGCTGGTCGGCTTCACACTGCGCGATCACGCAACGATCAAGTGGCGACAGATTTTCGACTTTGGGTTCGAGACCAAATAGATTGGATTGACGAGAATTTGGGGAATTTAATGAAAGCCTTACTAGAGCAGGCCCAAAGTGGGGTTTCTTGGATCATGCCTGGGTTTACTCATTTACAAACCGCTCAACCAATTACTTGGGGTCATCACATGATGGCATATGTCGAGATGTTCTCCCGAGATCGCTCAAGATTTAAAGATGCAAGAGACAGGATGAACGAGTGCCCGCTAGGTTCTGCGGCATTAGCTGGTACTTCTTTTCCAATTGATCGAGACCACACTACTAAAGCTCTTGAATTTGATCGCCCAACAGCAAACTCTTTAGACGCTGTAAGTGATCGGGACTTTGCCTTAGAGTTTTTAGCCTCATCATCCATCTGTGCGATGCATTTAAGTAGATTAGCAGAAGAACTCGTAATTTGGTCTTCAGCACAATTTAAATTTATTGAATTATCAGATCGATTTTCGACGGGTTCTTCTATTATGCCTCAGAAAAAAAATCCAGATGCTGCTGAATTGGTACGCGCAAAAATAGGACGAATATTAGGCGCAAACGTAGGCTTGATGACAGTGATGAAGGGCCTCCCTCTGGCTTATTCGAAAGATATGCAAGAGGATAAAGAGCAAGTTTTTGATGCAGCTGACAGCTTAAATTTAGCTTTATGTGCGATGGAAGGCATGATCAAAGATTTGACAGCTAATAAAAATAACCTGGAATTAGCAGCTAAATCTGGGTTTTCTACAGCAACTGATTTAGCGGATTGGTTAGTTAGAGTTTTAAACTTACCCTTTCGAGAAGCACATCACATCACAGGTGAGTTAGTAAGCCTTGCTGAACAATTAGGATGCGACTTATCTGATATAAACCTTAAAGATATGCAAAAAATTCATTCAAATATTACAGAGGATGTATTTTCCGTCTTATCTATCCAAAATTCTGTTAAGTCACGATCTTCCTACGGAGGCACATCGCCCAAAGAGGTGCAATTTCAGATAGATAGATGGAAAAAGGTGTTAGGATGAGGAATTTTGCTTTAATTCTTCTTTTGTGTTTTGCGATGTCAGGCTGTGGCGTTGATGGCCCACCTAAAGCACCGAGTCAAAACGTTTTTAAATAAATCAAAATAGGCTTTTGGAAAATTACATGACGCAACTTAAATTCGCTGACAGCATTTCCAGGTTGGGAACAGAATCTGCCTTCACGGTATTAGCTAAAGCAAACGAATTAGCCGCCAACGGGAAAGACATTATTAATCTTGGAATTGGCCAACCAGATTTCAGAACGCCCGAACACATAGTCAAAGCTGGGATAAAGGCGCTAGAAAATGGACACCACGGATATACTCCAGCTAATGGAATTCTTGAATTACGTGAGGCCGTTGCAAATGACTTAAAAAAACGCCACCAAACTGAGGTAAATCCGGATAATATAATAGTTGTTCCAGGTGGAAAACCAACAATGTTCTTCGCAGTACTTTTATTTGGGGAAAAAGATGCCGAGATAATGTACCCTAATCCGGGATTTCCAATTTATGAGTCTGTAATTAATTACACGGGTGCCACCCCTGTTCCAATTGCTTTGAAAGAGGAGAACGGTTTTGCATTCGATGCGCAGACTGTTCTTTCTCAGATTACCGATAAAACCAGGCTCATAATTATTAATAGCCCAGCTAATCCAACCGGTGGCGTTACTCCCAAATCAGAAGTTGATAAACTAGTTAAAGGGCTAAAAGATCATCCAAATGTAGCTATATTATCAGATGAAATTTATAGTCAAATGTTATACAATGGACGTAAGCATGTTAGCCTATTACAGTATCCAGAAATTCGTGACAGGTTGATTGTTTTAGATGGTTGGTCAAAAACTTATGCCATGACAGGTTGGCGTATGGGATACGCTGTTTGGCCTGATCAAATGGTTGACCAAGTCACCCGTTTATGTATCAACGACCACTCTTGTGTGAACGCTGCTGCGCAATACGCTGGTCTGGCAGCACTTACAGGGCCAGAAGAGCCAATTCTCAGAATGGTTACTGAATTTGATACGAGACGTAAAGTTATTGTCTCTGCGCTTAATGGACTAAAAGGAGTTTCATGCATAGATTCAGCTGGTGCATTTTATGCTTTTCCAAATATATCAAATACCGGGCTCACTTCATCGCAAGCTCAAGATCTATTTCTGGATGAAGCTGGAGTTGCTACTATTGCTGGGACCAGTTTTGGCCAATTCGGAGAAGGATATTTACGATTTTCAT
>JAQWIK010000104.1 GCA_029248915.1 Paracoccaceae bacterium
AGAAGCGAAAAAACCAAAAGTATCGTCATCTAACGGAAAACCAGATGCTGGAACTGGCACCGTAGCAACTACTTTTTCAACTTTTGCAGACAAACGGCTCATAATTTTCTGAACAGCCATTCCTGTCATAGAGTGACCAACAACTGAGAATTTAGCCCAACCCAAGTGTGCCGCAACAGCATCAACGTCAGCCGTTATCTCATCTGTGTTATATGACCCTTTTATGTTTTTTGATAGTCCGTATCCACGCACATCAACAAAAGCAATTGTTAGTTGATTCAAGTCAAAAAATGGCAACGCATACTCATAGTCTCCTTCGCACGACACTGACCAATCGTGCAGAATTATGACCTTATTAGGACCATCACCTACAAGTTTATATTTTAGTAAATCAGACATTTTTTCCTCCCTTTGTTTGATCTTGTAGTATCAGAGTGATTAAACATGACACGCCAAAGGTTACAACTTCTAATAAAAAAAATTTAAAGTAAAAAAGCGGCAAAAATGCCGCTTTGATACAAGATAAAGTATATAAAACTTAACGCTTTGAAAACTGAAAAGAGCGTCTAGCTTTTCTCTTACCGTACTTCTTACGCTCTACAACTCTGCTATCACGTGTAAGAAACCCTGCAGATTTCAACGCACCACGTAAAGAAGGTTCATACAGCTGAAGGGCCTTTGAAATACCATGCTTTACCGCGCCGGCCTGACCCGACAAACCTCCACCTTTAACTGTCGCGTTAACATCGAATTGGTCTTCTACGCCTGCCACTTGAAAAGGTTGACGTAAAATCATTTGCAAAACAGGGCGCGCAAAATAAGCATTCATCTCTTTTCCATTAACGACTACTTTACCAGAGCCCGGTTTAATCCAAACTCTAGCAATCGCATCTTTTCTTTTTCCCGTAGCATAGGAGCGGCCAAAGTCATCACGCTTAGGCTCCCGAACTATTGTTGCGTCAACGATTGCTTCGGAAGAGACAGCAACTGTTTCTAATTCTTCCAAACTTTTAATTTCTTCAGCCATTATTATGCAACCCTCGTATTTTTAGTATTCATTGATTTTACGTCTAATATCTCTGGAGCCTGCGCTTCATGAGGATGGTCAGAGCCGGCATAGACCCTTAGATTAGTCATAATATTTCGGCTCAAACGATTACCTGGCAACATACGCTTAACCGCTAATGTCAAAACTCTTTCGGGATATTCACCATCTAATATTTGCTCCTTAGTGCGGGATTTAATGCCGCCAGGATATCCGGTATGCCAGTAATAATTCTCTTGACGCTTTTTACCAGTGAGCTGAACCTTATCTGCATTGATAACAATTACGTTATCACCACAATCCATGTGAGGGGTAAAAGATGGCTTATGTTTGCCCCTCAGACGGCTAGCAATTATGGAAGCCAATCTACCCAAAACCAAACCCTCAGCATCAATTAATATCCACTTTTTCTCGATATCCGCTGGGGTTGCAGAAAACGTTTTCATAATAAAATTTCCTCTTTATTACTTTTTGTGCGAATTCAACACAAAGTTTGAGGTTAATTACTCAGGTGGCTGTTGATAGTCAATGGCGAAAAGAAATAATTTATTGTTTAAAAACAAATGTTTACATTTGGGGTGCTTAAGTACCTCAACTTTAGACAGAAAAAACCGCTTTTTTTGCCTCTAATTCGCTATCCCAATATAAAAAATCCATCCAGCTATCATGAAGAAAATTAGGAGGAAACTTACGTCCCAGATTTTGTAACTCAGGAGCAGTTGGTCGTCTTGGTTTGCGCCTAAGATTCAAACCTGCTCTTCCCAAAGACTTAGAACCTTTTCGAAGATTGCACGGACTACAGGCCGCTACAACGTTGTCCCATCTCGTAGTACCGCCAGAAGCGCGCGGAATAACATGATCAAAAGTTAGATCCCCACGATTTCCACAGTACTGACACCTGAATTCGTCTCGCAAAAATAAGTTAAACCTCGTGAATGCAATACTTTTCTGTGGCTTCACATAATCTTTCAAAACGACAACAGAAGGTATTTTTATTTTTGTCGTGGGACTATGAACAAACTTATCGTACTGCGCTACAATATCGACACGCTCCATATAAGCTGCTTTAACTGCATCCTGCCAGCACCAAAGAGATAGGGGATAATATGATAATGGTCTGTAATCAGCATTTAGAACTAAGGCTGGGTGATGCTTTATGGTACCTGGATCTTGCGATATCTCACCATCTAAAAACTCACCCATTCTAAATGACCCCCAATCATTTTCTATTGCAAGATTAAATTGCACTGCAAAATACTATATATCGTATTTAAATTGTATCAAGCCTCTCCATCTAGATATTTGAAAAATTGCTTGGAATACAATCTACAAAAATCCAAGCTTATCTCGAATAAAAGCTAAAGCAACTGATAACCCATCGGGAGCAATACCATGGCCAGTTCCTTTCATTATGTGAGCAAAGACGTCTTTGAAACCAGCTTTTTGCAATCCCTCAACAGCCGATGGTAAAGACTGAACAGGCACAACGTCATCTTGATCGCCATGCAATAATAAAATAGGGGGCTTACAATTTACTTCGTCAACTAGAGCCTCAGGTTCTAAAAGCCTACCTGAAAAGGCAACTAACCCAGCAATCTCATCCTCCCGACGGGGTGCTATGTGCAGTGCAAGCATTGTGCCCTGAGAAAAGCCGAATAAAACAACTTGTTCTGGCAATAAATCTTCGTCAACCATCAAAGCATCAAGAAATGCATTTAAATCATTTGCTGCAGCCACCATACCGCGCATACTTTCTTCTTCCGAAGATCCATCAATCCAGGGAATGGGAAACCACTGAAAACCAAAAGGCGAACCTGCACAGCTTTCTGGAGCGTCAGGAGCAATAAATAAAGTATCGGGCAAATGCTCAGAAAGAGGATCTGAAAGCCCTAAGAGGTCAGCACCATTAGCACCGTATCCATGAAGAAATACAATTGCTGATCGAGCCAACCCAGAGACTGCATCTTTTCGCTCAGAATTTAGTATTCGTGTCAACGAATTCCCTCCCGCTTTTTTTGGTAATTATAATACGCCCAGAGTAGTCTAGCGGCAACAGCTTGCCAAGGCGACCAATCTTTCGCCATAGATCTCAATTCTTTCTCACTTGGACGCTCTTGAAGGTTAAAGAGCGAGCGGGTCGCTTCTTGAAGAGCTAAATCTCCTGGAGCAAAAACATCTGCGCGGCCAAGGCTAAACATCGCATAAATTTCAGCGGTCCAATTTCCTATGCCAGATACTTGCTTGAGTTCACTGACTACTTGTGAAGTCGGCATAGCTTTTAAAGCACGGTAATTGATTTTGGCATTTGCTAATGATCTCACATATTTTATTTTCTGCTTACTCAGCCCAACACCTCTAAGCTCTTGATCAGAAACTGTCTTTATTGCACTAATTTTATTCAACCCAGCCAATTTTATTTTTTTCCAAATCGCATCCGCCGCAGCTACACTGACTTGCTGTGATATTATAGTTGATAGAAGACGGTCGAAACCTCCAGACGTCCTTCTAAGCGGAATTTCATCAATAGCGTGAATTACTTGATAAAATTTAGGCTCTAATTTAATTAAGACGGCCAAACCCTCAGAAATGCATTCCTGGGATGTTATTATGCGCTCTTCCATTTAAACCTCGAACTAAAAATTATTCTAAAACTTTGTGAGCTTTGAAATTAAAATATTTTAACAAATTAATAAATCAGTTTATCATATTTAATAAGTCCTTGAACATCAAACCGTAACAGCGTACCGCCGGCTTATGTCTACTCCAGGTGATAATCAGTTAGCGAAACGTAATGTTGCTGTGTTGATATGCGCTCAGGCTATACTTGGCTCACAGATGCCCATGATTTTTACTGTTGGCGGGCTAGCTGGCCAGTCCTTAGCTTCAAACGCATGCTTCGCCACTCTCCCTATTTCAATGATTGTTTTAGGCTCGATGATTACAGCCTCCCCACTTTCAAACTTAATGCAAAGATTTGGAAGAAGATTTGGGTTTTTTATTGGAGCAATAGGTGGCTTATCTGGGGGAATTATTGGAGCATTTGGCCTTGCGATTGGCTCTTTTTCTATTTTTCTGATGGGAAGCTTCCTAACGGGAATTTACATGTCCGCACAGGGTTTTTATAGATTTGCTGCAGCAGATACCGCAACTAAGAGTTTTAGACCCAAGGCTATATCATACGTTATGGCCGGCGGATTAGCTTCTGCAATCATTGGTCCACAAATCGTTAAAATATCCGCAGAGGCTATGATTGTTCCTTTTCTTGGTACATATATCGCAGTTGTTTTTTTAAACTTCGTGGGTTCATTTTTATTTTTGTTTTTAAAAATACCAAAGCTACAGAAAAAAAATACAAATGACCCTAATAAGCGATCTCATAAACAACTCGTATCCACTCCCCGCATAGCTGTTGCTATGATTTGCGCGATGGTTTCTTACGCAATGATGAATTTAGTTATGACATCCACGCCATTAGCGGTCGTTGGATGTGGCTATTCTCCGAGCGATGCGGCAAATGTTGTTTCGGCGCATGTCATTGCAATGTTCTTACCCTCATTTTTTACAGGACATCTTATTTCTCGATATGGCGAAGAATTAATTGTGTGTATTGGATTGTTTCTTCTAGCTTTTGCGGGAATTGTAGCATTATCAGGAGTTCAGCTAGAAAACTTCTTTCTAGCACTTATTTTTATAGGTTTAGGTTGGAACTTTGGTTTCATCGGTGCAACCACATTGCTAACAAACAGCCATTCAGAAGCTGAACGTGGCAGGATTCAAGGCATGAATGACCTATTCGTTTTTGGTGGTGTAACCGTGGCTTCATTTTCTTCAGGCGGGCTCATGAACTGCACCGGAGGAGATCATTTGACTGGTTGGACTTCTGTAAATTTAGCAATATTTCCGATGCTGTTGATAGCAGGAGCAGCTCTGATCTGGCTTATGAAAAATAAAAACCCTAATTATATTAATTCATAAAAGATAGTTAACTGGCCATCTCAAGACCTTAAATAAGCATTCCAAAACCGAAAAAATCGCACTGGATCGTATGGATTTGCAGAAGTTTTGATATAGTCAGGTTTGGCTAAAAACTTTTTGAGATAAAAGTTGGTATCCCATGCGAAACGACGGATAGCATTCTTTGTTTTTGGTAGTTTTTTAACTTCGAATAACCCTTCGGCTAATTGAGTTTCCCCCCAATGTAAAAAAGTTTTAATAATTTCTTCCTCTGGTTTAGGAAACGGGGTTCTACCCCTTAAAATTAATTCGTTGCTTGCTTTACAATATTGGATAACACCAATTGCATTCCCCAATAGCCGGCCAATTTTTTGCGAGCTACCGAGAAATTCGGCCGCAACCGCCCAAATATTTCCAGAGGTAGAGTCAATATAATGGAATAATTCATTCTGGCTTAGATGAGATTCAAGGTTTATATCCCAAGAACGGGCTAATATACTTTCCTTTATTAATTTTGTTTGTGATTGGTTCAAAATGTTTTCTAAGGGTGACGTAACAAAGTGCCTGCGAACAGATTGAACTGATTCAATTTCTTCAATTGCATCAAGCCACCATCGCAATCTAATCTCAGAAATTAAACTTTCTCTGCTCACCCAAGGAGCTCTAGAAATCTCTATATTTGCTGCCATTAAAACGAACAAATAAGACCTCAAATTTGGTTCTAGGGTCATTATAATTCTGTAACGGTCATGATCACCCTGTTTCACCAAGTTAGCGCACTGATTTATGTCGTCGGATAATTCCAAAACCTTTTCCAATCCAGAGATTCACTAAAACACTTAAACAAATTTCATTTGCTAGTTTGTATCTCTGACTATTTTCCAGTTGATCGCATCCAAAAGCGCATCAAAACTAGCATCAACTATATTTGGTGAAACACCAACTGTTGACCAACGAAATCCATTCTTATCTTCACTGTCAATAACAACACGCGTTACAGCTTCTGTGCCTCCCTGGGTTATGCGAACCTTAAAATCAACTAATTTTATGTCGTTAATCAATTTTTGATAACTTCCAAGATCTTTAGTCAGAGCTTTTGACAATGCATTAACAGGGCCACGATCAGAGCCAATTTCATCCATACTTTCACTTGCAGAAAGTTTTTTTTCACCATCTACTTTAACAACAACCACAGCCTCAGACAAACTTACCAATTTATTGTATTTGTTTTTACGCCTTTCCACTGTCACTCGGTATCTTTTAACTTCAAAAAAAGTCGGTAACTCACCTAACTCACGACGTGCCAAGAGTTCAAAGCTTGCCTGGGCAGTGTCAAATGAATATCCAATAGCCTCCCGCTCTTTTACGATCTCAAGTATTCGGCCAACGGCCGGGTTACGTTTTTCAATACTCAGGCCTGCTTCGTTTAACCGGCGAATTAAGTTAGACTGGCCTGCTTGGTTAGATACGGGAATTATTCTGCTATTCCCCGTTAAAGATGGCTCTATGTGTTCGTATGTAGTGGGATCCTTAACGATAGCAGAAGCATGAAGACCTGCCTTGTGTGCAAAAGCCGAAGCCCCAACATAAGGTGCTTGTCTAAGTGGAATTCGGTTTATAATGTCATCTAATTGGCGGGAAATCCGAGTTAGGCTCGATAGCGCACTCATTGATATTCCTGTTTCAAATTTATCCCTGTAAGGCTGCTTCAGTAATAAAGTTGGGATAATTGAAGTCAGGTTTGCATTTCCACATCTTTCCCCTAAACCATTTAATGTACCTTGTATTTGGCGAACGCCAGCATCAATAGCCGCTAACGTATTTGCTACAGCATTTTCAGTGTCGTTATGGGCGTGAATACCTAAGCTACCACCAGTGATACCTTGCGTTATAACATCTTCAATTATTTTTTTTATTTCATTTGGAAGACAGCCACCATTAGTATCACATAAAACAACCCATTTCGCTCCAGCATTTAAGGCTGACTTTAAAGTTTGAACGGCGTAACCAGGATTATCCTTAAATCCATCAAAAAAATGCTCCGCATCAAAAATAACCTCTCTTTTCTGATCTACCAGATGACTAATTGAACTCGAAATATTACTTAAGTTTTCATCAAGAGGGATACCCAATGCTTTTTCAACATGGAAATCATGAGATTTACCCACCAAGCAAACTGCAGATGTTTCTGAATTAAGCACAGCAGAAAGAATTTCATCATTTTCCGCCGAACGGCCCGATCTTTTAGTCATCCCAAAAGCCGTAAAAATTGCTTTCGTTTTTTCTTTTCGTTCAAACAATTCTGTGTCGACCGGATTAGCGCCTGGCCACCCTCCCTCTATATAATCAACACCCAGCTCATCTAGTGATCGAATAATAGAAACCTTTTCATCTATGGAAAATTGAACGCCTTGGGTTTGTTGACCATCACGCAGAGTTGTATCATAAATATATAATCGTTCTTTTTGCATTTTAGACCTTATTTAAACCGTAAAAACTAATTATTTCATCTACTTTTTTAAGATCAAAACTTGCGTTTGGTACCAAAACAACATTTGACTTTCCAATTTGAACATCCACTCCAGCAGTTGTGAGTTTAGACCTAAGCTCGTCAACGTTTTCAAAATTTTTGTTTTCTATGGCCAGCTTTCTGAAATCCATAAAGAGTTTTTCTAAAAAACCCATATCGTAAAATTCGCACCAGTCACCCATTTCCTCAGTTAAAATTCCGAGAAAATTAGCAGCACCTTTTAGTTTTCCTATTTCTCCATTATTGGCATAGTTATGAAGTAAAGTAATAACACCAGCAGTATTCAAGTCATCAGATAATGTTTTGATAACCTCCTCTGATAGAGAAATTTTTTCAGAATTATTTTTGATTAATTCTCGCCACTTTCTCAGTATATTTTCAGCTTCTAAGGCTTTTGAATTATTCCAGTCCATCGGCTTGCTGTAATGCGTAGACAGAAATACAAATCTGATTACTTCGCCAGAATATCCCCGATCAAGCAAATCACGAACTGTGAAAAAATTGCCAAGTGATTTAGACATTTTTTTTCCATCAACCTGAAGCATTTCATTATGTAACCAATAACGAGCAAATTCACTTTCAGGATAAGCACAACAGCTTTGGGCTATCTCGTTTTCATGATGCGGAAACTGTAGATCATTACCGCCTCCATGAATATCAAAATTAGCGCCCAGTAAATCATGAGCCATAGCCGAGCATTCTATGTGCCAACCTGGCCGGCCCCTACCCCAAGGGCTATTCCAACCTGGCAAATTTTTTTCTGAAGGTTTCCATAATACAAAATCCATGGGATCGCGCTTATAAGAAGCAACCTCCACTCTTGCCCCGGCAATCATATCCTCAATACTTCGTCCCGATAACCGTCCATAATTTTTATATTTTGAAACGGAAAAAAGCACGTGACCTTCTTCCGCGTATGCAAAACCTTCCTCAATTAACCTTTCAATGTAATTAATCATCTGCGGGATAAAGTCTGTTGCTCTCGGCATTAAGTCGGGCTCTAAATTTCCTAAAGCCGCCATATCATCCATATACCATTGAATAGTTTCGGAGGTAATATCTTTTATTGGCCGACCAGTTTCTAAAGACCTGTTATTAATTTTGTCGTCTATATCAGTGAAATTTCTTACGTAAGTTATACTATTTTTTCCATAAGCTTTGATCAAAAGCCGGTACAAAATATCAAACATTATCACATTACGGGCATTTCCAAGATGAGCTCGATCATATACTGTAGGACCACAAAGGTAGAGCCTGACATTATTTTCATCTAGAGGAACAAAAGTCTGCTTTTCCCTAGCAAGCGTGTTATGCAATTTAATTTTTATCATTTATTTGCAGTTTTTGAAGTCTGACGGGACTGCAATAGCAAGAACAAGTACCTTTGGAAATGACTAATCACTTTGATATTCAAAAATAGATGCAGCAATTTAATAATTTTAAGTAATTTATTCATTTCTGATTTGACATCATATGAAATAATCTACCGTAATGAGCAAACATCTCTACTCGGAATAATAGCATGAAACCTTCCAATCGTATCGCGAGTATAACCAACGGTGGATTTGATGGTTGGGAAATTTTTTACAAAGCTAGACAAATGATTTCGTCTGGGACTGATGTTACAGAGCTTAGCATTGGCGAACATGACATAGGCACAGATCCTGCCATACTCAAATCAATGAATGAGGCTGCCTTGAATGGACATACGGGGTATGCCTTAGTTCCTGGAATTGAGGAATTAAGATCCTTGGTAGCAAATAAAACAGAAAAAAAAACAGGGATTAGAACAACTTTAGAAAATGTAATTATAACCCCAGGAGGACAATCCGCTTTATTTGCTGCCCACATGGCAGTCTTGGACCAGGGTGACACAGCTGCATATATTGATCCTTTCTATGCAACATACCCAACAACGATTAGATCTGTTGGAGCTATCGAAAGAAAAATAATAACTAGTGCGGAAAATTATTTTCAACCCACTTTTGAACAATTAGATAGCGCTACAAAAAAAACAAAATCGCTATTGATTAACTCACCAAACAACCCAACGGGTATGGTATACAATGAAGCAACAATCAAAAGCATTTGCGACGTAGCAAAGAAAAACGATCTTTGGATTATTTCCGATGAAGTTTACGATACTCAAATCTGGGCCGGAAAACATATCTCACCGCGAGAAATTGAGAATATGACAGAAAGAACTTTAGTAGTTGGATCGCTTTCTAAAAGTCACGCGATGACCGGATCTCGTCTTGGATGGTTACTGGGCCCAAAGGAAGTAATAGATAAGGCGATCGATTTAGCAACAAACATGACATATGGAGTACCCGGCTTCATTCAACACGCTGGTATTTTTGCCTTAGAACAAGGGAAGAAATTTGAAGAAAAAATATCGTGGCCATTTAATCGGAGACGAAAACTTGCTTTAGATATTTTAAACGATTTTCCTAATTTAGAACATATCCCACCTCAAGGCGCTATGTATGTCATGCTGAATATTCGAACTACAGGAATGAGTGGAACAAGTTTCGCTCACAAATTATTAGATGCTGAGAAGATCGCCGTCATGCCAGGAGAAAGTTTTGGAGAAGCTGCCTCAGGGCATGTTAGAATTTCACTAACTTTGGCAGATAAAAAGTTTGAAGAAACCTTTCGCCGCATTTGCAAGTTTGCCAGTAATTTATCTGTTCTTTGAAATAAAATTGGGTTTAAAACTAATTAGACCCAATCTTAAATTTAAATATGTTACTTCAAAATTTTATTTTTGAGAACTATCCAACTAATTCTAAACCAGAAAAGAAATACGCTATTTCAATAGCAGCAGTTTCAGGTGCGTCGGAACCATGCACTGAGTTTTCACCCATACTCTCTGCAAACTCCGCCCGTACAGTACCTGGAGCCGCGTCCGTTGGATTAGTTGCACCCATCACTTCTCTATTTTTAGAAATAGCGTTTTCGCCCTCAAGCACCTGCACAATAACCGGTTCGGATGACATGAATTCGCATAGCTCATCATAAAAGGGACGTTCAGAATGGACTTCGTAAAATTTGCCAGCCTGTACTTTTGTCATGTGAATACGCTTTTGAGCAACAACCCTAAGACCTGCTTCTTCAAATTTTGCGTTTATTTTACCTGTTAGATTACGACGCGTTGCATCAGGCTTAATAATACTGAATGTTCGTTCTAAACCCATTTAAAATTCCTCTTTTCCAACCAGTTTTAATTAATTAAAATTCCATAAAAGGAGCCAGTAACATGGGAAATCTAAATTTAAAAGACGCATTATTTTGAACATATAAAATAAAATTTGTAGAGTGTTTTTCTTTTAAAAAGATTTTTTCACTGTTACTCATTCACAATGATCAAAATAGAAAAAATTTCATTTAGTATTGGTGGTCGAAAACTCCTAGACACTGGAAATATTACTGTGCCGTCTGGTCACAAAGTTGGCGTCGTTGGCAGGAATGGCACTGGGAAAACAACATTATTTAGCTTGATAAAAGAAGACCTAGAGTTAGAGAGCGGTCAAATTTATATACCAAAAAATGCTAAGGTTGGAGATGTACAACAAGAAGTTTCTGAAGATGATTTGTCAGTTTTAGAAACAATTCTAGCCTCAGACAAAGAACGGAAAACACTCTTAAAGAAGTGTCAAACTGAAAAAGACCCGGATCGGATTGCTGAAATGCAGATGAGACTTGAAGACATAGGGGCATGGTCTGCTGAAGCCAGAGCATCTACCATATTGAAAGGACTTGGTTTTAATAAAGAGGACAACAACCTTCCTTGTAGGTCTTTTTCTGGTGGATGGCGGATGAGAATATCATTAGCAGCAGTTTTATTTAGTCAACCAGATTTACTTTTGTTGGACGAGCCAACTAATTATCTTGATTTGGAAGGAACTATTTGGCTTGAAAATTATTTAGCCACATATCCGCATACAGTTCTTATAATTAGTCATGATAGAAACCTATTAAATAATTGCGTAAACTCTATCCTTCACCTTGAGGATAAGAATTTAACTTATTACTCAGGGAATTATGAAAAATTTGCCAACACTAGAATGGCGCAACTTGAAACCAAACTTTCGGAAATTAAAAAACAAGATAAAACCCGCCACCATTTACAATCTTTCGTGGATCGATTTCGCTATAAAGCAAAAAAAGCTAAACAAGCCCAGTCAAGATTAAAAGCTCTCAGCAAGCTAAAAACAATTTCTCTACCAAAAGAAAGAGCTTTAAAGAAAATATTATTTCCAACTCCAGAAGAACTAACTTCACCCTTATTATCTATTGAGGATGGATCTACCGGCTATAATGATAAAACTATTCTTTCAAAACTTAACTTACGCATAGACCACGATGACAAAATAGCTTTACTTGGGAAAAATGGTGAAGGTAAGTCAACATTATCAAAGTTATTGGCCAATCGAATACCCCTATTAAATGGATCTTTTATTAAATCATCCAAATTAAGGATAGGTTATTTCTCCCAACACCAAACTGATGAATTAAGAAAAGATGAAACACCCTTTGATCATTTATCACGAGCAAGATCCAATAAGAGTGTTTCAGAGAGAAAAAAAATCTTAGGTGGGTTTGGAATTGGCTCTGAACAATCAGAATTAAAGGTTTCATCGATGTCTGGAGGACAAAAAGCTCGTTTGTTACTTTTGTTAGCAACATTAGACAAGCCGCATCTATTAATTTTAGACGAACCAACAAATCATCTTGATATAGAAAGCCGGGAGGCACTTATTGAAGCACTGACAGAGTTTTCGGGAGCTGTTATTTTAGTTAGCCATGATTTCCATTTATTATCATTAGTTTCTGATAAATTATGGCTAGTAAAAAATGGCGGTGTACATCCATATGAGGAAGATCTAGAAAATTACCGCTCTGATATTTTAGTAAAAAAACCAAAAAAAAGTTCAAGAGTTTCCAAGAGCTCAGGTGATAAGAAAGAATTTCAAAAGAAAATTCTTGTTTGCAAATCCGAAGTAAAGAAATGTGAGGACAGAATAAAGAAGCTTCAAACTATGAAAACCAAGGTGGCGGATATTCTATCAAATCAAAATCTCTACACAGATGAAAAACTTGAAGAATTGGAAAATTGGAATAAAAAATTTTCCGAGATAGAGGAGGCCATCAATCGGGCAGAAAGCCTTTGGATGGAAGCTCAACAAAAACTTGAAAATATCAAATCTTCAGCAGGTTAAAATAATATTTTTTAAACTACAGAGTGTATTAAATTTTATTAGTTTTAATATGAGAGATTAGTTTTCTAATCTTTCAGCAATGATATCTGTTCTTTAGGCTTTTATTTTATTATTTTTTCTTCCACATCCCCTTATCTTCTGCCCAGTAAACAGTATTTACTCCAGCATCGGAAAGACTTTTCCAAGACTCTCTGGCGTTCTTTAATTCAACATCATTTTTTGAGTCAAAAAGTAAACATACTCTTTTAAATTTCTCCACTTCATTTTCTTGTAATTCAGCCTGATCAATAACTATAAGACAGTCTCGCTCCTCAGACAAAGGCGCTTTACTTAAAACTATCGGATAATCATGTAATTTATCATTATCCTCCAAACAATGCGGTAAAAAACTTTCGTCTGGGCCTTTCCAAATTGCGTTGCTTATGGGCTCCACGTCGGCTTCCATCCCAATTCTTAACTCTACCGACCAGTCAGCAGACAAAGCACGGTCTAATATTTTAGGAAGAGCAACCTCAAGCCGTGTTTGGGTTAAATGATAAAAAAACACTTCACTCATTTATTATTTTCAAACTTTTCACTTACCAAGCGATTTAAACTCATTACGCCCCAGCCAGTTGCTCCTGAGGGTGCGTATTTGCTTTCGGTTTTTGTATGCGCCACTCCAGCAATATCAAGGTGTATCCAAGGCATGTCTTCCTTAATAAAACGCTGTATGAATTGGGCGGCAGTTATCGCCCCAGCATCACGACCTCCAACATTTTTCATATCAGCCAAGCGCGATTTAAGTTTTTTATCATATTCAGCCGAAAGGGGCATGCGCCAGGCACCTTCATTTTCTTGGCTTGCCGCCTCTAGAAATGATTTGCAAAACTTATCATCGTTAGAAAAAACTCCAGCATTTTCATATCCCAAGCCAACTATAATTGCGCCAGTCAATGTTGCCAGATCAACGATACATGCAGGCTTAAAGCGTTCTTGAGTATACCAAAGAATGTCACTGAGCACTAATCTACCTTCTGCGTCAGTATTAATGACTTCAATAGTATCACCTTTCATAGACTTAACAATATCACCGGGTCTTTGAGCAGTGCTTGACGGCATATTTTCCACTAAGCCAACCAAGCCAACGACGTTGGCTTTAGCTTTTCGCTTGGCCAGAGACAGCATTGTTCCAGCAACAACTCCCGCACCGCCCATATCCATTGTCATTTCTTCCATACCTCCCGCCGGCTTGAGTGAAATACCCCCAGTATCGAAAACAACACCTTTCCCAACAAGAGCTAGTGGTTTATCCTTCTTCGATGAGCCGTTCCAAGACATTATAACAATTTTGCTCGGGTTTGCTGATCCTTGACCGACTCCCAGAAGTGCGTTCATTCCTAGTTCGGCTAATTTATTTTCTTCTAAAACTTCGACGTCCACACCTAGCGAAGATAAACCTTTTAATCTCTCGGAGAATTCAACTGTATTTAAAATATTAGCGGGTTCATTTACCAAATTCCTTGTGAAAAACACTCCATCAACTATGGCCTTTGTTTCTAATAAAGCTTTTCTGAAATTTTTTGGCCGTTTTAACATCAGTATCACTGATCCCATGTCTTTATTTTCAAGGCTCTTATAATTTGAAAACTCATACCTGCGCAAAAGATAACCTTTCATCAATTCTTCTGAAAAATTTTGCGCGGCAACACACATTAAAACTCTGCTGTGATTTGATTTCTTAGCTAGGTTTACACCAGCTTTCCTAGCATCATTAGGGGTCCCGGACTTTGACCATTTGACCAGGTCTAAATATTTTGTTTGAAGGAAATTCGGAAAAGAAAGAGTTAAAACATCACCACAAGATTTTTTTTCAAATTCCTTTGAGCTTATCGCCCTAAATATTGCACCTTTGGTTAATTTGTTGACGCGACCACAAATGCTATCCATTTTTTTTACATCTTCTACAAAGAAAGATATTCTATCATAATCCCCTTCCAAAAGCTCTAAATCGTACTCTTTCAGCGTTACATCAACAGATGTTTTCATAATTTCTCCAATCAAATCTTTAGATGCAGATAGTCTTAATGCGCATAATATTCTAGTCTGTCATAACAAAGAAATTGTTAAACGTTAATTAATGAGTTTCCAGAATTGATTTAATAATATAAATCCGTGATTACTACTTATAGATGGTATCCTACCGTGCAAAAGCTAGATCGTTACATATTTAAGCAATTATCCTTAATTTTTGTTTTCTTCTTGTTCGTATTTACATTAATTTTTTGGATAAATAGAGCGATAGGTCTATTCGACCGGCTTATAACTGACGGGCATTCGTCATCTACACTTTTTCAATTTGCCCTTCTTAGTTTACCTTCCATAACGACCATCGTTTTTCCTCTGGCATGCTTTGCGGCAGTTATTTTTGTAACAAATCGATTAAAAATCGACTCAGAATTTACTGTGCTGCAGTCAGCAGGTCTAAGCCCTTGGAGGCTGAATAAGCCTTTTTTTATCTTTGGAATTTTATGTATGTTAATCCTTGGAGTCTTTACAACTTTTGTCGTCCCAAATACCGCTAAAATACTCCATGAAAAGCAACTAGAACTTGATTCGTCGGTGTCGGCGCGACTTTTGAAAGGTGGAAAATTTATACATCCCTTCAAAGGAGTAACTTTTTATATAAAAGAGATAGAGAGTGATGGAACTCTGCTAAACGTTTTTCTTCATGACAGAAGAAACAAAGATGAATTTCTAACGTATACAGCAACCCGCGCTTTTTTGGCAAAAGACGAAAATAGAACAGTTTTATACATGGAAAATGGTTTGATACAAACCATTGGCACTTCAATTAAAGAACTCTCTACGACTGAATTTAAAAGTGTGGCTATCGATTTATCAGATGCTATTAAAAAAGGAGGAAATAATACTACCTACCTTTCACACGTTTCGACTTGGTTATTAATTAAAAATAGACAAGAGGTAGCCACAGCAACTAGAGCTTCAGCGGGTTCAATACTACTAGAACTGCATAATAGGCTCCACAGACCAATGTTTTGTTTTGTAGCAGCGATACTTGGATTTTCTTCACTTTTGATAGGGAACTACAACAGGTTTGGCTTTGGAAAACAAATTGCTTTGGCTGTGTCCATAATAGTTCTAATAAAAATCACCGAAAGCTATACCACAAAGTTATCCCTACATAATTTCCTACTTTGGCCTCTCATCTACGTCCCCAGTTTAATTGGAATTATTTCATCAGTAATATTTTTGAAAATTTCAGCATCAAAATATCGTTTAAAATATCGAGCAACGTTATGACACTTCATATTTACTTTGCAGTTAAATACTTAAAAGTGATATTAACTACGTTTTCTTTAATATCTTTATTATTGATTTTGGTTGATTTAATAGAACATTCTAGAAGATTCTCATACTACACAGATTTTTTTGGTATACTTCATCTAACATTTTTAAATTTACCTAAAAGTATCTACCAAGTCATTGACCTAACAATGTTAATTTCATCAATTGCATTTTTTGTATCAATGAGTAAAACAAGTGAACTTGTTATCGTTCGAGGCTCTGGACGATCAGTTTATGGGGCTTTATTTTCGCCAATTATTGTAACCCTAGTTTTCGGAATACTATTTTTAGTAGTTCTCAATCCATTAGTCGCAGCTTCAGGCAAAACATATTTAAATGTTAAAGAAACTCACATAAGCGGCGAAAAAGCAGCGTTCTCAATTGGCTCGGAGGGACTATGGTTGCGTCAAGGCAACAATTTAGAACAGTCAGTCATTAGAGCGAATAGAGCAAATCATGATGGATCTATTCTTTACGATGTTACAATTATTTCATTTGCCAAAAATGGATCAGCTACCCGCAGACTGGAGGCGGAAAAAGCGATTATTTTAAATAAGAGTTGGCATTTAAATAATGTAAAACTTTGGCCACTTGGCAAAGGTTTGAGTTCAGAAAAAAACGCTAAAATTAGTAAAAAATTAATAATTCCATCTAATTTAACAAAAGAGGAAATACGAGAACGCATAAGTGATCCATCCAGTGTGTCTATTTGGGACCTCAGGTCTCATATTTCACAATTAAAAGCTGCTGGCTTTTCTGTACTTAGATACGAGGTACGGTTTCACTCAGAACTATCCCACCCGCTGTTTTTGGTTGCTATGATGTTGATCGGTTGCGCTTTCAGTATGAAAAATTTTATAGGAAATAAAAAGAGTTTAACAATCATAGCATCCATAATATTAGGATTTAGTTTATATTATGTCAAAAACTTCGCTCAACTTTTAGCAGAAGGCGGTCAACTTAACCTTGTTGCTGCCACTTGGATCCCATCTATATCTAGCATACTAATTGCACTGGGTTTAATTCTGCATATGGAAGACGGATAAAATGAAATTTAAAACTGTTATACCAATTTTTGTTGTGATAATCGTATTTGCTAATTTTTTGAACGCCAAAGATACTTTTGCGCCTGCGATACAAGTCGACGAAATGATAATCACGCAGTATGAAATAGATCAAAGAGCTTTATTTTTCGAGCTATTGAAATTCCCAGGTAATCATAAAAAAGAAGCAGAAAAATCACTGATAGATGATCGATTAAAATTTAGAGCAGCTCAGAAATCCAATGTGGAAGTAAACCCGGCAGCACTGATTTTCGAATTGGAAATGTTTGCTAAGCGCGCAAATTTAACCATAGATCAATTTTCCAAACGCCTCAAAAAAGAAGGAGTTGACAGGATAACCTGGGAAAATTACATGCAAATTCCAATTTTATGGTTTGAAACAATAAACCGGAAGTTTTCCTCTAAAATTTCTTCTTCGATGTTAAGTAGTAATATTGAAAATCAATCAGGTTCAACATCGGAAATCCAAGTTTTATTAACCGAAATTATTATTCCAGTTCAAATAGGTTTTGAGAATGAAGCAAACCAAAAAATAGAGGATCTAAGAAAAATAAGGTCTTTGAAAAAGTTTTCTGAAGCTGCATTTTCGAATTCTGTTGCTCCAACGAGAGAGGTTGGTGGGAAAATAAAATGGCAAAATCTATCAAACCTTCCCTCTGTGGTAAGACCGCTGATTGCAGGGCTTTCAATAGGTGAAGTCACTGAACCACTACCCATAGCCGGTGGCCTTGCTATTTTTCAATTAAGAGATCTGAGGGAAGGTAATAAGAAGTCAAGGTCAAAATTTGTCGACTATGCCGAATTTACATTCAAAAAAAATACAAAAACCAAAAATTTAATAATCAATAACGTTATGATATGCGACGATCTATATAGTTTTTTAAATAGAATAAAAAAAGCTGATTTGAAGCGAAATAATGTTATGGAAAATTCACTTTCAAAAGAACTAAGCAATGTCTTGTCAGAATTAGATAAAAATGAGTTTATTATTCAGGAAAATGATAGTACCGCAGCTAAATTGTTTATGGTGTGTGGACGCAGCGAAAAAGAAAAATTATCAACAGGCGATATTAATAAAATTAGCCGCACCATTGCAAACAAACGACTATTAAGTTTAGCAAATTCTTACCTTGATAATTTACGTCAAGAAGCTCGAATAGTCTTTAAATGAGCAAAAAATATTTCCCAATTGTAATTACCTGTGGCGACCCATCTGGCGTTGGACCTGAAGTAGCAGTTTCGGCTTGGAAAGCTCTCAGAGACGAAATTCCACTATGCATACTTATTGATCCTAATTTCCTTCCAAAAAATATTAATGTCAAAATACTTGATCAACCACCAATTGCATCTGATATTGAAAGAAGCTCACTAACAGTCATTCGACATAAATTTGTTGAAAAACGAGTTCCGGGCAAACCAAACCCAAAACATGCTGAAGCCATAATCAAAGTGATAGAACGCGGCGTTCGATTTGTAAAAGATGGACAATGCTCCGCAATTTGCACAATGCCTATCAGCAAATCGGTGCTCAAAGATGGAGCAAATTTTCCTTTTCCGGGTCATACCGAATATTTAGCTCACCTAGATGGAAGAAAGAACTATGGGATGATGCTTGTTAACAAATACTTAAAGGTAGTTCCTGCAACAATTCATATTCCTATTAAAGATATAACAAAGTATTTGAACGCAGAATTAATTGAAAAAACAATAAAAACTACGCATCAAGAACTTACTAGCAGATTTTCTATTTCAAACCCAAGTATTTGGATTTCAGGACTAAATCCTCATGCTGGCGAGAACGGAACAATAGGAGATGAGGAACAAAAAATTATAATACCAAGTATAAAAAAACTTCGCTCGAAAGGATACAATTTGATAGGACCCGTCTCAGCTGATACTATGTTTTATGGAAAAAAAAGACGCAATTTCGATGCTGCGATTTGTATGTATCACGATCAGGCACTTATACCCATAAAGACACTAGACTTTCATAGTAGTGTTAATTTAACAATTGGGCTGAGTTTCATAAGGACCTCACCAGACCACGGAACTGCTTTCGATATAGCCGGCCAAAATTTAGCTAATCCAACATCAACTATTGAAGCTATAAAATTAGCTTGGAACATGGTAAAAAAGGATCAGAAGTATCAATAAGCTTCAGCCTATAAGACAGGTCATCAATAAATATGATCTAAACGCAAAAAAATCTTTAGGCCAAAATTTTATTTTTGACTTAAATCTTACTTCAAAAATAGCCAGGTTAGCTGGAGATCTAACCAAATTCGAAATTTTAGAAATAGGTCCTGGTCCAGGCGGACTTACAAGAGGTCTTCTCTCAGAAGGTGCTCACAGGGTTGTCGTTATTGAAAGGGACAAAAGATGCATTTCAGCTTTGAGAGAAATTCAAACACATTACCCTGAGCGATTAAAAATAATAGAAGGCGACGCGAGTAAAATACAGCAAGAAAAGTATTTTACCAAGCCAGTGAAAGTTGTTGCCAACCTGCCCTATAATATTGGCACAAAACTTCTGATTGAATGGTTGACTCCCAAAAATTGGCCACCTTTTTGGCATAGCTTAACGCTTATGTTTCAAAATGAAGTCGCAGAAAGAATAGCTGCAATGCCAGGCGAAAAGTCATATGGCAGGCTATCAGTACTTTCAAACTGGCGTTGCAACACTTCAATAAAGATGAAATTAAACCCAGAAGTTTTTTATCC
>JAQWIK010000105.1 GCA_029248915.1 Paracoccaceae bacterium
CCGATCCTTTTTTGCAATCCCAATTTCACGTAAAGTTAGGTTTATCTTCTGTGCTAGATCGCGCAACGCCCCATATGTAAGCCATTCTTTGTTTGAAGCGCCTATAGCTTTCCAGTCAGGTGAATGCCCAGACATTAAACCTGATATCGTTTGTGACATCCAAAACAATCCTTATTAAATCTACTATCATTGGAGGTTCCTAGTACAAAGTACTATAGGCTTCCACATATATAAATAATTCAATGAAAAGGCTAACCGTCTTTTCTAATTGTCTCATTTTTGGGGTCGTATGGGCTATCACAAGTAACTTCCGCATCCCACAAAGAATTGAACATTTTAACTTTCAGTTTTTGTCCTTCCTTGGCAAGATCTGGTCGAATGTAACCCATACCAATTGATTTTTTAAAAACCACTGAGTAACCACCTGAAGTTAAGCGCCCAACCTTTGTACCATTTTCTAAATACAAAGCCTCTCGACCCCATGGATCAGCATCATCTGGCCCGTCTATTAATATGGTAACACACTTTGACCGCATACCTGTGTTCTCCATTTTTTCTTTACCAAAAAACTGTTTTTCTAAATCGATAAATCTTGATAAATCAGCCTCCAATGGCGTTGCGTCTCTCCCCAGTTCTGTACCAAATGCGCGATATGATTTTTCTTGTCGCAACCAATTTTGAGCACGTGAACCAATTAACTTTAAATCATATTTGGACCCGGCCAATAGTAAACGATCCCATAGATAATTTTGCATTTCAATAGGATGGTGAAGCTCCCAGCCTAACTCGCCAGTATAGGCAACTCGTATGGCATTAACAGGACACATTCCAATTTCTATCTTTTTTGCTGAAAGCCAAGGAAATTTTTTGTTTGAAAGAGCGCCCTCAACGTCAGCTTCGTTTATGACAGACTTTAATAAATCTCTCGATTTTGGTCCCGCAATTGCAAAAACTCCCCACTGAGAGGTAACATCGTGAATTTCGATGTAACCAAACTCTGCCATTTTATCTTCAGCAGCTTTTCTAAGATAATCACCGTCATAAGAAGTCCAGGCTCCTGCAGAAACTAAATAGTAACTATCTTCAGCTTGCCTCACGATAGTATATTCAGTTCGTGTCGTCCCGTGATTGGTCAAAGCATATGTTAGATTGATGCGACCTACTTTGGGAAGTTTGTTACAGGTAAACCAATTTAAGAAATTTGTCGCACCGGGACCTTTTAGTATGTGCTTTGTAAATGCTGTAGCATCGATTAAACCAACGCTATCACGCACCGCTCTAGCTTCTTCCGCAGCATACTGCCACCAAGCGCCTCGACGAAAACTTCTTGCTTTGGTATCAAAATCTTCTGGAGCATCTATCGGACCATAATAATTTGGTCTTTCCCAACCATTAACCTCACCAAACTGGGCTCCTAAACTTCTTTGTCGCTCATACGCCGGTCCAGTTCTAAGGGGTCTGCAAGCTTCTCTTTCCTCATCAGGATGATGTAAAATATAAACATGTTCATAACATTCTTCATTTTTTCTAGCGGCAAACTCAGTTGTTATCCAACTACCATACCTCTTGGGATCAAGGGATGCCATGTCGATCTCAGCTTCTCCTTCAACCATCATTTGGGCCAAGTAATAACCAGTTCCACCAGCTGCAGTGATTCCAAATGAAAACCCCTCTGCCAACCACATATTTCGCAAACCGGGAGCTGGACCTACCAGGGGATTACCATCTGGCGTATAGCAAATCGGACCATTGAAGTCGTCTTTCAAACCAGCTGTTTCAGAGGAGGGAATACGGTGAATCATTGACATATATTCTGTCTCAATTCGATCTAAATCTAGTGGAAACAAATCAGCCCTGAAACTATCTGGCACACCATATTCGAAGCGAGCAGGCGCATTTCTTTCATAAGGTCCTAAAATCCAACCGCCTCTTTCTTCTCGAACATACCACTTAGCATCTGCATCGCGCAGCACAGGGTGTTCTAAATTGCCAGCGTTGCGAAATTCAATAAGAGCAGGATCTGGCTCAGTGACTATGAACTGATGCTCAACTGGGATTGCTGGGATTTTAATACCCAACAATTGTGCAGTCCTTTGTGCATGATTACCGGTGGCAGTAACGACATGTTCTGCTGTAATTACTTGCTGTTCTTTCGATGCAACCAGATTACCGCCCTGCTCTTCCATCTTTGTACATGTAACTTCCCAGTTTGAGCCATCCCAAAAATAGCCGTCGACCTGCCATTTTCGCTCTATTAATACATCCATTTGCCTCGCTCCTTTGGCCATAGCCATGGTGACGTCTGCAGGATTTATGTAACCATCAGTTGGATGGTAGATCGACCCAACTAAATCTTCAGTATTTACAAGTGGCCAGCGTTCTTTAATTTCTTTAGGTGAAAGCCATTCAAACGGCACTTCACAGGTTTCTGCTGTAGAGGCGTAAAGCATGTACTCATCCATGCGATCATGAGTTTGCGCCATGCGCAGGTTGCCAACAACTGAAAAACCAGCATTCAAGCCCGTTTCTGCTTCGAGTGTTTTATAATAGTCGACGGAATATTTATGAATATGCGTAGTCGCGTATGACATATTAAATAACGGTAACAAGCCAGCAGCATGCCACGTTGAACCTGAAGTTAGTTCATCTCTTTCGAGCAACATAACATCTTTCCAACCTGCTTTGGCTAAATGATACGCAATCGACGTTCCTACTGCACCGCCGCCGACGACTAAAGCTTTGACATGCGATTTCATGATATTGATCCCCAGCACAAGTTCTCACTGTTGTAATATTTAGGACAAATTAACTATTAGCCTAGTCGACGCTACAACAAAGAAAAGCGACTTTTTTAAAACCAATTTTTTTTTAAAAGTGTGGAGATCAAAAAAATAGAACAAACTCAAAGTTTAAATCACGAGATACAGTCTTTCGTATTTTAAGTGTAGGGTTTATAAAATTTTAACTAGTAATATTTTCGAATCAAAAAAATTTAAGTTTATAGGTGGGTGCGCAGATGGGTTTAGGATCAATCTTGGGTGTTTTTTCACAGGATATGGCAATAGATTTAGGAACGGCCAATACTCTTGTATATGTAAAAGGCAGAGGAGTTATTCTATCCGAACCCTCAGTCGTTGCTTATCAAGTCAAAGATGGGCAGAAAAAAGCTCTAGCATTTGGAGAAGACGCCAAATTGATGCTCGGTAGAACACCTGGAAGCATTGAAGCGATCCGCCCAATGCGAGACGGAGTTATCGCGGACTTTGATGTCGCTGAAGAAATGATTAAATATTTCATAAGGAAAGTTCATAAAAGAACAACCTTTTCCAAGCCCAAAATTATAGTATGCGTTCCCCATGGAGCTACACCTGTCGAAAAACGAGCAATTCGTCAGTCAGTGCTTTCTGCGGGCGCGAGAAGAGCTGGGTTGATCGCAGAACCAATTGCGGCTGCTATAGGTGCCGGTATGCCCATAACGGATCCAACTGGAAGCATGGTTGTTGATATTGGAGGCGGGACTACAGAGGTTGCAGTCTTATCATTGGGAGATATCGTCTACGCACGCTCAGTTCGAGTTGGTGGAGATAGAATGGATGAAGCCATAATTAATTATTTAAGAAGGCAACAGAATTTACTTGTTGGTGAAAGTACGGCCGAAAGAATTAAAACTTCAATAGGCACTGCAAGAATGCCAGACGATGGACAAGGAGCCTCCATGATGATCCGAGGTCGGGATTTGCTCACTGGGGTTCCACGAGAAACCGAGATATCCCAAGCCCATGTGGCAGAAGCGCTTAGTGAACCTGTTCAGCAAATATGTGAAGCAGTAATGACTGCTCTTGAAGTAACGCCACCTGACCTTGCGGCAGACATCGTTGATAGAGGTGTTATGTTGACTGGTGGAGGAGCCCTACTCGGCGACCTTGATCTCGCGCTGAGAGAAAAAACTGGCCTAGCAGTTTCCATTGCAGATGAGAGTTTAAATTGTGTTGCAATGGGAACAGGTAAAGCCCTGGAATATGAAAAACAATTAAGACACGCAATCGATTATGATAGTTAACCTGTACCAGCATTAAAGAGGATAGCTTGGCAAGGCCTAATCCAAAAGAAGTGGATATCTCAGCACCGTTTAGATATTTAGCTACCGGTATAATTGTTTTCATGCTTATCGCTTTGTTTTTCGTTTGGCGCCTTGATAACCCGCGCGTTGAAAAACTTAGAGCGGAAGTCATTGATGCTATTTTACCGAAATTTGAATGGGTTATGGCTCCTGCAACAGCTCTAATTCGAATAGCTCAAGACTTTAGAAGCTATCAATCTTTATACGAGCAGAACCAAGAGCTTCGAAGAGAATTGCAACAAATGAAAAGTTGGAAAGAGGCGGCCCTCCAACTCGAACAAGAAAATGCACGATTATTGGACTTAAATAATCTTCAACTTGATCCAAAGCTAACTCACATATCAAGCATTGTTTTAGCGGATAGCGGTTCCCCATTTCGTCAATCAGTTCTTATAAACGTAGGCCTACAAGATGGTATTCAAGATGGCTGGGCTGCTATGGATGGACTAGGTTTGGTTGGTCGCATTTCAGGTGTAGGTAGTAAAACGGCCCGTGTTTTACTATTAACAGATACAGCCTCAATAATTCCCGCAACTATACAACCTTCCGGACAGCAAGCTTTAATTGCTGGAGATAACACCATTGCACCAACTATTGAATTTTTAGAGAATGCAGATTTGGTCAGACCCGGAGATCGCATTGAAACTTCCGGTAGTGGCGGAATATTTCCTCCAAATCTTTTAATTGGACGGCTAGAGTTGGATCCCTCGGGCCGCTTGCGCGTTCGGCTTTCAGCTGATTATGAAAGGCTCGAATTTTTGAGAGTTTTAAGAAATTTTGGTACAGAACCAATTAATGATCCAGGAAAATTAATCATACATAAAAGTCTTAAGTTATTGCATGATAACGAAAGCGCTGCGGCCAGCGGATCATAAATATGAATGTAAAAAGTTTTATCCATCAAATTTTGTACTTTTGCATTGGTTTGTTCATTATTTTTTTCCAGATTTTACCCCTGCAAACAACTCCACAATCTTGGTCGGGGCCAAATGTCCTTTTAGTATTTTTCGCTGCTATAGTTATCAAAAGACCTGAATTTACTTCCAGCTTTCTCATCGCCATAATTTTTTTGATAGAGGATTTTTTTCTTATGCGGCCACCAGGGCTGATGTCATCATTGACGGTACTTGGCCTTTATTTTCTAAAAAGAAAATTTCAAAATCAGGAGGAAACCTCTTTGATATTTATCTGGAGTAATGTTGCAATTTGCTTAACACTAATACTCTTAATTTGTTACTTTGTTTCAGTTTTGCTATTTATTCCATCAGCAGGTCTCAGATTAACAAGCATGGAAATTATAATGACTTTGGCTCTATATCCAATTTTTTCAATGCTTGTTGGAAGTTTTAATAATTTGGAAGGTGCAGAGGCTGAAAGATAATCCAAAAATGATTTATTATGGCAGATAGAATTCAACTAAATCAAAAAAGTTATGCCAAACTCTCCAGAAGAGGACTAATTCTGGGTGGTTTGCAGGTTGTATTTATAGCCTGCCTCGCCACTAGAATGCGAAAATTACAGGTCGAAGAAGCAAGCGAGTATCGATTACTGGCTGATGAAAACCGAATTAATATAAGACTAATCGCTCCCTCCAGAGGGGAGGTCTATGATCGCAATGGAAAGATCGTAGCACGAAATGAGCAAAGCTTCAGAATTACTATTGTAAAAGAAGACGCAGGAGATATCGAACAAACACTATATTCTTTGAGCAATCTCATAAAAATATCCCAAACCGATGCAACAAGAGTAATTGAAGAAATTGGACGAAGCGCTCCCTTTTTACCAGTGACGGTACGAGATCAACTGAGTTTTGACGAAATAGCAAGAATTGCAGCAAATACACCTAATCTACCCGGAGTATCCGTCGAACAGGGCCTATCAAGGATATATCCTTCGCTTGAAAGCTATGCACACGTCGTAGGATATGTTGGTCCAGTAAGCGATAATGATCTGAAGAGAGGCAATGAATCTAATCCACTTTTAAAGATTCCTCGATTTCAAGTTGGTAAAGTAGGCGTCGAAAAATACTATGAGGATATTTTGAGAGGCAGTGCGGGTGTTATGAAAGTTGAAGTAAACGCACTAGGCCGCGTAATGAGAAATCTTGATAGGAAAGAGGGGAAACCCGGTAATAATATTCAGCTAACTGTAGATACTGAATTACAATCATACATCCAGGCCAGGCTCGGTTCAGAAAGTGCCTCTGCAGTAGTTATGAATTGTAGAAATGGTGAAATTCTCGCTATCGCTTCTTCTCCCAGTTACGATCCGAATAAGTTTGTAAAAGGGATTTCCTACTCAGATTTTAATGAACTCAGAGATAATATTTTTAGGCCTTTGGCCTCAAAAACTGTGCAAGACGCTTACCCTCCAGGATCGACCTTTAAGATCGTGACGGCCCTTGCTGCTTTAGAAGCAAAAATTATTGGGCCAAAAGACTCCTTTTCTTGTGATGGGAAAATGGAGGTTTCTAATAGATTTTTTCATTGTTGGAAAAAAGGTGGCCATGGTAAGATGGACCTAGCAAAATCATTGAGTGAAAGCTGTGATGTTTATTTCTACGAATTGGCTCTTAAAGTTGGAATAGAACGAATTAATAAAATGGCTATGAAACTTGGAATGGGAATAAAACACGACATTCCAATGTCGGCAATTACAAAGGGTTTAGTACCAAGCAAAGAATGGAAGTTAAATAATAGAAAACAAGAATGGTTAGTCGGTGACACTGTAAACGCTTCAATCGGCCAAGGTTATGTCCTTTCTTCGCCACTTCAATTAGCTGTTATGGCTGCTCGCTTAGCAAGCGGTAAAAATGTTAAACCGGTATTAACTAAGTCAATAAACGGACGAAACATTCATGATTTGGAAAATATCAAAGATTTAGATATAGAAAAGTCCCATCTCAAAATTGTAAAAGATGCGCTTTTCCAAGCTAGTAATGACCGAAGGGGAACAGCCTATGGGTCACGCATAATTAATAATGCGTATCGAATAGCAGGCAAAACGGGTACTAGCCAAGTAAGAAATATAACGGATGCTGAAAGGGAAAATGGTGTAACCAAAAACGAAGATTTACCGTGGAAAAGAAGAGATCACGGGCTTTTTGTAAATTTCGCTCCTTATGAAAATCCAGAAATAGCTGTTTCAGTAGTAGTAGAGCATGGCGGAGCTGGTTCAAAATCAGCCGCTCCCATTGCTCGCGATATAACTTTGCAGGCACTTTTTAAAGGAAAGCCACCTTTAGAAGTTTATCCCGCCAAAGATAGATCAGCAATCCTCGAACAACAAAACAAACTTGGAAAAGTTCTTAAAGAGTTAGAAATATTAAGAAGAAATAAAGTATGACCTATCTCGAATATAAAATCAGGGCTGTCCCAAAGGGTTTTCGGAAAGTATTTTATCTAAATTGGCCAATAATTTTGCTTCTGTGTGCTGCAGGTGCAATTGGCATTATTATGTTGACTTCAGTAGCTGGTAATAATTGGCAACCATGGGCTTCCGCGCAACTCAAGCGCTTTTTTGTAGGTTTTTCACTTATGATCGGCATTGCAATGATACCAATTTGGTTTTGGAAAAGTATGTCTGTACTAGCTTACATAGCATCTTTAGGGTTATTAGTTCTTGTAGATTTTTTTGGTTCAACTGGCATGGGCGCTCAAAGGTGGTTAGATTTGGGTTTCATTATATTACAGCCCTCTGAAATGGCTAAAATTACACTTATAATGGTTTTAGCTTTTTATTACGATTGGTTGCCAGACGAGCGCGTTTCTAAACCTCAATGGTTAGTAGCACCACTAGTAATGATTTTTTTACCCTTTTTTCTCGTTCTTCAACAGCCAGACTTAGGGACCTCTTTACTGATTGTTATTGGAGGGGGTGTTATGATGTTTTTAGCTGGGGTCCACTGGGGATATTTTGGTGCCGGCCTATCTTTCGGTGTGGGAGGTATATTAGCTATTTTAAATAGTCGTGGCAAAGACTGGCAGCTTTTAAATGATTATCAGTATCGCCGAATTGACACTTTTCTTGATCCATCATCAGATCCGTTAGGAGCAGGTTACCATATTACACAATCAAAAATAGCGCTAGGTTCTGGCGGTTGGACGGGAAGAGGTTTTGGACAGGGAACTCAATCGAGACTTAATTTCTTACCGGAGAAACACACTGATTTTATTTTTACAACGTTGGCAGAAGAATTCGGCTTTGTTGGAGGGATTTCTTTATTGACAGTTTACACCCTAATAGTCGCGTTTGCTATTATAGCCGCTTTACGGAACAGAGACCGTTTTTCATCACTACTTATCTATGGCGTAACAGTTACCTTTTTTCTCTATTTTGCTGTAAATATGGCGATGGTTATGGGGCTAGCTCCAGTAGTTGGAGTTCCCCTACCCTTAGTTAGTTATGGTGGGTCATCCTTATTAGTGCTCATGGTGGCATTTGGGCTGTTGCAATCAGCGCACGTGCATAAACCTCGTGGGGTGATATGATAAATATTCTATTCGCTGCAGCCACAGAAAGATGGGATCAATATCAAGGACCTCTCAAAAAGGAACTAGATTTAAAAGGAATTGACTACAAATTAGCCAAAAAATTACCTGAATCAGAAGTCGACTACATCATTTATGCGCCCAATAGTTCAATCAAAGATTTTTCAGTTTTTACAAATCTTAAAGCCGTTTTGAATTTATGGGCTGGAGTAGAAGATGTTGTTAAGAATAAAACTTTAAAAGTACCATTGGCTAGAATGGTTGATAAAGGCCTAACCCAAGGTATGAAAGAATGGGTTTTAGGTCATGTTATGCGACATCACCTAGGGATTGATTTACATATTTTTGGGCAAGACGGACAATGGAGAGATTGGTCTACACCTCTACTCGCAAGCGAACGAGCCATAACTATATTAGGCTTGGGAGCTCTTGGCGCCGAGTGTGCAAATACTTTAGCAAAAATTGGTTTCAAGGTGCGCGGCTGGAGTTTAACTAAAAAATCAATTGACAACGTAGCCTGCTACCATGGGTTCGATGGACTGGAAAAATCATTATTTGGCTCCGAAATAGTAGTTTTACTGTTACCATCTACTACTGATACAGAAAATATTATCAACCAGAAGACTATTTCTTTTTTGTCAAAAAATGCCATAATAATTAATCCAGGAAGAGGTACATTGATCGATGAAAAAGCCCTTCTAAAAAGCTTAGATGACGGAAAAATCGCACATGCTACTCTGGATGTGTTTCGGCAAGAACCACTGCCGGCAGACCATCTATTTTGGCGTCACGCGAAAATAACTGTCACGCCTCATATAGCATCTGAAACAAAGCCATCGACAGCGTCTCAGGTCATCGCAACTAATATAGACAGGTTCGAAAAAGGAAAACCATTGCTCTATCAAGTAAATTTTGACGCCGGGTACTAGGAAATTTTTTTAAGCTTTATTTACCTTTACCGCGCTAAATTTGAATTCTGGAATTTTACCGTAGGGGTCCAGCGCGGAGTTGGTAAGTATATTTGCAGCAGCCTCTACGTAAGCAAAGGGAAGGAAAACCATATCTTCTGAGACGGCTCGATCCATTCTGGCCATTACCACAATACTTCCTCGTTTTGTGGTCAAGCGCACATGACTTCCCGGATTGACGCCTAATTTACGCAATGTTTTTGGATGCATCGAGCAGTTCGCCTCAGGTTCCACGGCATCCAATACAGTAGCCCGCCGCGTCATTGAGCCAGTATGCCAATGTTCTAGCTGGCGGCCCGTTGTAAGAATCATAGGATAGTTTGAATCTGGAACATCATCAGGCGCGATTATACTCGCAGGAGTGAATCGAGCGCGCCCATTTTGCCGGGGAAACCCATTACCAAAAACAATTGATTGGCCTGGATCATCTTCGGACAAAGAGGGATAGGTTACCGCATTTTCATTTTTAAGCCGTTCCCAAGTGATATTATCAAGAGATCTCATATTGAGTTTCATTTCTGCAAATACATCAGATGGGCTTTCATAACTCCATGCAAGTCCCATTCTTTTCGCCAACTGTACTTCGATCCACCAATCTTCCTTGGCCTCACCCGGCGGAGGAACTGCTTTTCGACCCATTTGAACTTGTCGGTTTGTATTAGTCACAGTACCATTTTTCTCCGCAAAAGCACTGGCTGGCAGTATAACATCCGCATAATTAGCAGTTTCAGTGAGAAAAATATCCTGAACAACTAAATGTTTAAGCTTAGAAAGAGCATCGCGGGCATGCTCAACATCTGGATCTGACATAGCTGGGTTTTCACCAAGAATATACATACCTTGAATCGAACCATGGTGAACAGCATCCATTATTTCAGTGACTGTAAGCCCTCTCTGTGAAGAGAAGTCTCCTGAATTCCAAACTTCCGTAAAAGCATTACGAACTCCATCGTCAGTCACTGTTTGATAATCAGGCAAAAACATTGGGATCAGCCCAGCGTCAGAAGCACCTTGCACGTTATTTTGCCCTCTAAGTGGGTGAAGGCCAGTTCCAGGACGTCCAACCTGTCCAGTCATCAATGCAAGTGAAATGAGGCATCTACTATTATCTGTACCATGAACATGTTGAGACACACCCATACCCCAGAAAATCATTCCTGCTTTTGCTCCGGCAAAAGTTCGAGCAACATCACGTAGCATATCAGCTTCTATGCCACAAATTTCAGTCATTTTTTCCGGTGCAAAATCTATTAAATGAGCTTTTTCAGCCTCCCAGTTTTCAGTGTAGGCCTCAATATACTGCCGATCATAAAGGCGCTCTTCTACTATCACATGCATTATTGCATTGAGCATGGATACGTCAGCTCCAGGTCGAAACTGCAGCATGTGTGAGGCATAGCGTTTTAACGCTTGCCCACGAGGATCCATTACAATTAATTTACCACCTCTTTTTGTGAATTGCTTGAAATAAGTTGCAGCAACGGGGTGATTTTCAATTGGATTAGCGCCGATAACAATCGCTACATCTGCATTTTCAATTTCGTTAAAGGTTGCAGTAACTGCTGCCGAGCCAACGTTTTCCATTAGAGCAGCAACGGAAGAAGCGTGACAAAGCCTAGTACAGTGGTCAACGTTATTATGTCCAAAACCCTGGCGGATAAATTTTTGAAAAAGATATGCCTCTTCGTTGGTACACTTTGCACTACCAAATCCAGCAACAGACGGACCACCAATATTTTCCTTCAGTGTTTTAAAACCATCCGCAGCAAAATCGAGGGCTTCATCCCAACTGGCTTCGCGAAAAAATGCTTTCCAGTTGGAAGGGTCGACGTTTAAGCCTTTCGGGGGTGCATCAATACGTCTAATGAGAGGTTTGTTCAGGCGATGCTCATGATGTATGTAATCAAAGCCAAAACGTCCTTTAACACAAAGTCGACCTTCATTGGCTGGGCCGTTAACACCCTCCACGAATTTTACTCTTTTATCTTTTATTTTAAGGGATACCTGACAACCAACACCACAAAACGGACAAACACTTTTTACTTCGCTATCATAATCTGCACTATCACCAACCTGCATATCGTCCAGTACAGTGGCAGGCATGAGCGCGCCAGTGGGACAAGCTTGAACACATTCTCCACAGGCGACACAGGTACTGTTACCCATGGGATCGGCTAAATCGAATGTAGGATAGGCGTCGTGACCACGGCCAGACATACCAATTACATCATTTACCTGCACCTCACGGCAAGCGCGAACACAAAGTCCACACTGAATACAAGCATCAAGATTAACACGCATAGCTAAATGACTATCGTCTAGTAAAGGGACACGATCTTTTTCAATTTTTGGCAGACGGCTTTCTGTAATTTCATTTTGCTCAGCCATATCCCAAAAATGGCTGGAACGATCATGAGAAATACTCGATTCTGGTTGATCGGAAAGTAGCATTTCCACAACCATCTTTCTTGAAGATTTTGCACGATCCGTATTTGTTGAAACGACCATTCCATCGCTAGGCTCGCGGATACAAGACGCAGCTAAGGTTCTTTCACCCTCTATTTCAACCATACATGCACGACAATTTCCATCTGGGCGATAGGCTGGTGTAGGCTTATGGCATAAATGGGGAATTTTTATGCCTTGTCCATTAGCTATTTCCCAAATTGTTAAACCTTTGTCTGCTTCAACTTTTTTTCCATCTAATGTGAACGAAACCTTTTGGGGCATTATATTCTCCGGCTTTGAGCCAAGTATACATCATTAAAGATTAATAATCAGTCTACTAATCCCGACAACAGGTAACTTATTTGCGCCAAACATAATAATCCACATTAATTTGCTTAATTTTAAAATTTGTGATCTCAGATTATCTTATTCAATAACGGAATTTAATTCAGAGGAATCTAAATGCCTGAAATCACAATGGTGCGGCATGGGCAAGCAAAACAGAATGCAACCTCAGAAGAAGACTATGATCGTCTTAGTGAGCTCGGCCAAACTCAAGCCAGATTGGTTGGAGAACATTTCCGTAATCTGCAATTATCGTATGACGTAATCGTCACGGGTACTTTAACCAGGCAAATAGATACCCAGATACTGATGAATGTAGATACAAAAACACCTGTCGTTAGAGATGAACGATTTAATGAAATAAGATTATATGACTTAGCTGGTCTAATTAAAAGGCAATTCGGGATTGACTTCCCTGATGATGAATTGAGCTTCAAAAAACATCTTAATTTAACGTTTGAAAAATGGGAAAATGGAGAAATTTTGGATCCGCCAGAAACGTTTGAAAACTACAAATCAAGGGTTTTAGAAGGTTTAAATGAGATTAAAGATCTTGGAGAGAAGATTTTATTAGTCACCTCAGGCGGTATAATTGCTATGGCTATTAAGCATACATTAGACTTGAATACTGAAGCGCTCGGAAATTGTCTTTTATCAAGTTACAATACAGGTATCACAAAACTACTTCATTATGACCAAAGCTTTATAATATCACAATTTAATGCGCTCCCACATCTGGAAACTCCAGAGCGTTGGACAAAACGAACTTATACATGAGTAAAAGAATGTTTCATTTATGGATTAGAGCAGAGCAGAGAAAAAACGAAAAAAGAGTCGGCATTACCCCCGATGATGCTTTTGAATTAATAAACGCAGGTATTAAAGTTACTGTCGAAGAGAGTACCGACCGTATTATTCCCACAGAGGAATATTATAAAGTTGGATGTGAAATAGCTAAACAAGATACCTGGCCAGGAGCTCCAAAAAATACCATTATTTTAGGATTAAAAGAACTACCCGAAGATTTGGAAACAATCGAACACAAGCACATCATGTTCGGTCATGCATTTAAAGGTCAAACCAACGGACAAGAGCTTCTGAAAAAATTTAAAGCGGGAAAAGGCATATTGTACGATTTAGAATATCTTACTGACCCTGGAGGAAGACGTTTAGCTGCCTTTGGGTATTGGGCTGGCTTTGCAGGTGCGGCGGTCTCTTTAAAAGCTTATTCGGACCAACAAAACAGCAAAGGTATTTGTGGCCCAGTAAGTATTTTTGAAAACAAAGAGACTGTGTTGGCATACGTAAAAAATGCTCTTTTGCATGTTGAAAAAAAATTTCCAAAAATTCTTGTTGTTGGTGCTATGGGCAGGGTTGGTGCAGGGGCAATTGATTTCTGCGAAACCCTAGGGCTTAGAGTAACAAAATGGGATATTGAAGAAACTAAAAACGGGGAGCCATTCCCAGAAATTTTTGAGCATGAAATCTTTTTGAATTGCATTCTAGCAAAAGCAGGAGGACCAGTTTTTATAACCAAAAAACATCTTAATTCAAATCGAAATTTAAGTGTCATTGGAGATATTTCTTGCGATCCAGACAGTAGTTTCAATCCACTCCCAATTTACAATTCTGCCACAAATTGGGAGGTTCCGGTGGAACGAATAGAAGCCTCACAAACTCTAGATGTAATGGCGATCGATAATCTGCCCTCTTTGCTACCTTATGAAAGTTCCGTTGACTTTTCCAGGCAACTATTACCTTTATTATTGGATTTAAATAGAACTAAAAACAATTCGTGGGACAGAGCTGAAGAGGCTTTCTGGAAATCTTTAAAAGAGGTATAAAATGACAATTCATTGGTGTGGAACAGGGTTATCAGCAATCCCTGGTTTACGTAAATTAATAATTGACGGCCATGATATTATCGTTTGGAACCGAACTATTAGTAAAGCACTTTCCGCAGTGGGTGATATTACAAAGTCAATAAAAGAATTTAATATCCAAGAATTAGAGAGCCACTTAAAAAAAGATGATATCGTTGTTTCAATGCTACCAGGAGATTGGCATGTTCCCTTAGCAAAATTATGTTTAAAGTGTCAGAGTCACTTTGTAAGCTCTTCATATATTTCGCCAGAAATGCGTGAGCTTGATGCTTTAGCGGTTAAAAATGGTTTATGTTTAGTTAATGAAGTTGGTTTAGACCCAGGAATTGACCATTTAATGGCTCACGCTCTTATAGAAGATTACCGAAACTCAAAAAAACAAGATGACAAAAATGACCTATCATTTTTTTCTTATTGTGGCGGAATTCCAAAAATTAAAAACTCTTTTTGCTATAAATTCAGTTGGTCCCCATTAGGTGTATTGAAAGCTCTAAAATCCCCATCTCGGTCGATTAAGGATTTTAAGGAATTCGATGTACGACGACCTTGGAATGCAATATCAACTTATACTGCCCCATTACCGTTGCCCGAAGAATTCGAAGTCTATCCAAATAGGGACTCTTTACCTTTCATAGATCAATATCGTTTGAACCAAAATTGGCGAATAAAAGAATTTGTAAGGGGAACATTAAGGCTTAAAGGTTGGGAAAATGCTTGGGCAGATATTTTTTCAGAAATCGAAAAATTATCTGGAAAAAACGATGATGAAATATTGGGTAAAATGTCCGACCAACTTTGGTTAGAAAATGCTTATGACAAAAATGAAGCAGATCGAGTTGTTTTAGTTGTCTCTTTGAAAGCTTCCAATGGCAATGAAACAAAATGGCACAAATCATACGTCCTGGATGCGTATGGCGATTCTGTCTCCACGGCTATGGCGAGACTAGTTTCTTTACCAGTTTCATTCGCTGTAGAAGCTGTTGCGCAAGATAAAATTGTGCCGGGTGTTAGTGCAGCACCTTCTGATATGTCGGTTGTAAATGATTGGCTAGTTAAAATAAAAGACCTGTCGCAATACTTAGAAGTCGTATCAAAATAATTTGAAATAAATTGAATCTGGCAGTAACCGCGATATTCTGAATAACCAGGAAAAAGGTGCTGGAAAACTAGATGAAAAATTATTTTTGTTCATGTTAGAAAACATTTTTTCTGCTGCATCTTCGGGAGACATTATTTGAGGCATCTTAAATTTATTTTTGTCTGTTAATCGCGTTTTTATGAAACCCGGGTTGATCAATTGAACTTTGATTGATGTATCCTTTAGGTCGTAGCGCAAGGTTTCACTCAGGTTTGCAATAGCAGCTTTAGATGAACCATACCCAAGCGCACCGGGCAATCCACGATAACCAGCCAAGCTCCCAGTAAAAACTAAATGACCACTATTTTTTTCAATAAACATTGGAAGAATAACGTCTAAAGTATGCAAAGCACCAATTAGGTTTACATTCACCATTTTGGTTAATTTCCCAACATCCCAATCTTGAGCTGCCATGGGCCAATAAGCGCCTGCTAAAAAAACGAAACCGTCTAAATTTTTTAATATTTTGGCAGATTTTCTTACAGCGTCTAGATCAGTAATATCCAGTGGCAACACTTCAGCCTTGTTTGGTAAAAAGGAAGCTATTTCTTTCAAACGAGCCTCATTCCTAGCACTCAAAACCAACGAGGCACCAGCTTCAGACATTTTTCTAGCTAGCGCTAAACCAAGACCTTCAGAAGCCCCTACAATCCAGTAACGTTTATTTGACCATTCATTCATAAATTTTTATCTCGTTTCATCAAATTCTGCAGCCAGAGAAGGGCAAGTATTTTTAATCCACACGGTATAAGAGCGTAAGATATCATAAGAATTTCTATACTTAAATTAGAGCGCATGTCTTGAGTTTCAAATCCTGCAAACTCCATAAGCGGCAATAAAACTCCTGCCGTTACAGCTAATGCAAGTTTGTTTGAAAAATTCCATATTCCAAAGCCCATGTTGGCATCATGCTTTGTTTTTGCTAACCTTTTTGCAAAAATGGCAGGCAAAATAGTCATATCAGCACCGAGAGAAAGACCAGTTGCAAAACAAATTATTGAAAAAGCAATAACATCACCAGAATTTAAATTATAAGCCCAAACAAAACTAAAAATGCTAACTATCATAGAAAGCTTTAAGCTAGGCAATGCTCCATAATGGTCAGCCAATCTGGTCCAAAAAGGAGCGGAGAACGCTGCTGAAAGAAAAAACAGTATCAAAAGAGGGCCACCTACCACCCCCAAATCAAGCACATGATCAACGTAGAACAGGTAAAGCGTAGAAGTCACGGCTACTGGCATAGCGTTTAAAAAAACGAACAGTAACAGTCTTTGCAAACCAACATCTTTTGGGAAAATTGAAGTTGTCTGTTTTTGAACTTTAAAAAAAGTTTTGCTAAAGTCAGCTGACATAAGAAATGTTGCTATGATTATCAGAGCGCAAAATAAAAATGCAAAATTTCGGTATCCGTTAGATCCAGCTAGCGAAAGGATTGAAGGAGCTGCCGCGGCCAAACAAATTCCAATTAAAGTTCCTGCTTCTCGCCACTTAGCGATCTTAATTTGACCGTCCATACCGAAGGCCTCAACACCAAATGCATAAATTCTTATGTAAGCAAAACTAAAGCCTGAAAAGAGAATTATAAGTGATATCGAAAACCATAAAATTGGCGAAGTAACGGCCGGAATTGCAAAAAGAAGTATCATTCCAACACACATAAATGCAGCAGCAATCCATAATGGACCAGAGCCTCTCGACAAGGTGGATGAGGCCAATCGGCCTAAAAGGGGGTCTTGGAAAAAATCAATGGAACGTAAAAGCAATAAAGCTAGCCCGAGAGTAGCCAAGCTAATTTCATATTGTTCAACAAAATACTTTGGTGCGTGAATATATATCGGCAAGCCTGCCATTCCCAATGCACAAGAAAAAAGCGCATAGCGCCATAACATCACGAAACCTCTATATCTGGAGGTGATGGGCGCTTTCTGTATTTGGCTCCTTTGAAGTAGAGCTTTAAGGCTTGCCAGTGAATCAGAGCAAGAGCTCTACGGGAACCTAATGGCCTGCGAAGAAATGACCACAAAATATCTCTATTCTTAAGCCGTCTTGGACGCCCCGTTAAATTCGCTATTACACCGCCGTTCGGCATCTGTAAATCAATCCAGATCCCAATTTTCTTATTAATATCAATATCAAATCTAAATTCATAGTGACCCTCGATCGGTTGAAAAGGCGAAACATGAAATATTTTAACAGCTTCAAGGCGATCGCTGGCTTTTATAGGCTTAAAATCGTTGTGATGACATAAATAGGAATGCCGGTCACCGAAAGTATTTGATACTTCTGCCATCACAACAACTAACTGGTCTGAATCATTAAAACACAACCAAAAGCTTACTGGATTGAAAACATGGCCTAAGATACGAGGTTGGGCTAAAAGCAGAATTTTTGTGACGCAATTTATATTTCGCGTTTCTAATATTTTGTTTACCCATTTCTTAGGGTCTCCGCGATCATTAAGGCCTCCATAGTCAACTTGGTTTATTCCATAAAACCAACCTCCCCTTTTCGATAGAAGCCACGGTGCCTCATCAAGGCTGTCAGGATCAAATAATAAATAGTCTATTGAATATTTAAAGTCATTCTCGACCTTTCCTCGACGGCCGTGCCATGTTTGACCATTGATGATTTTTACATTCGTCATTCTGCAGCTACTGGTAAAACATCTTTGGCCAGAATGGCTCTAGCAACATCTAATCCGGAGGATAGTCCATCCTCATGAAACCCATTTTTCATCCAAGCGCCAGAAAACCAAGTTCTATTGTGACCATTATTCATTGAAATATCTCTTTGTGCACTTAGGACGCCTAGGTCGTAAACAGGATGACGCATAGTTACTTGGTCATGTATTTTACTTTGATCGATGTTGCGCGTTGAGTTAAGTGTTACAAACAGAGGATCATTGAGTGGAATTGGCTGTAGAGAGTTCATCCAATATGTTAAATCAATTTTATCAGTGCTTTTATCTTCTCTTTCAGTATATACCCAACTCGACCAACATTTGTACAGCTTAGGCATTACAGATATATCAGAGTGTAGTACGACTTCATTGTCCTGATACTTTATGGAACCAAGATTTTGTTCCTCTATTTTCGAAGGGTCAGACAGTATAGCCAAAGTATCATCCGAATGAGTTGCGAAAACAACTTCGTCAAACGTCTGGGGTTCAGTAGAATTCGTTTTAATAATTACACCAGCTTCATGACGGGTCACGGACGCAACCGGAGTATTTACCCGAATTTCAACATGCTTCTGTATCAAAGCATTTTTTAGTCGAGAAACATATTCTCTCGATCCTCCCTTAACAGTGTACCACTGATGCTGACCACTTCTGCTGAGCAATGCATGGTTTTTAAAAAATTGAAGCATCGCGTAGGCCGGAAAGTCTAAGATTTTCTCTGTAGGAGTTGACCAAATAGCACCAGAAAGAGGTAGTAGATAATAATCACGGAACCAATCGCCTGTTTTTAGCCGCTCCAAAAATTGGCCTATCGTAATCGATTCATCGTCAGCCACCGTAAGTCCTACAGAATTAAATTTATTTATGTCCCAAACCATCTTAACGAAGCGGGGATTTAGGATGTTTTGTCTCTGGGCAAAGATTGTATCAAAATTTCGCAGTGCATATTCAATTTGCCCGTCTTTAAGTGAGGCCCCAAAGCTCATATCACTTTTAACAACCGGAACATTTAAATCAGAAAACAAGCGTGCTAGCTCTGGATAATTAGGATAATTAAAAACGATAAAGCCGGTATCTACTGGCTGCGCTCCATGCTTGCCTGCCAAAACAGTCCGAGCGTGACCACCCAGCCGATTTTCAGCCTCAAACAGCGTTACACGGTGTGAATTCGACAGAGCGTATGCAGCTCCTAGTCCAGAAATTCCACCGCCTATAATAGCAATTTTTTTCGATGACGATGGCATTTTTTGAAAAGTCATTTTTATTCCTTATTTTATTATAGTACGCACACATCTCTATTCCGGATGAAAACTATTTAATTTTGATCCAATTCATTTTGTGAAACGAATAACTATCATTATGTTAGTTGAGACAAAAATACGCACTGTTGACCACTCGATAACTTCCGTGGGTTGTGTTATGGATTCTGTCAACCCGGAAAGCAAAAATAAGTTGTCATTAACCACATTAAACAAAAATCGCTGGGCGGATTTGATCTGGAAGGTTGAAACACAAAAAGACGTGTCCGCATTTGAAGAGCTTTTCACTCATTTTGCACCAAGGGTAAAAGCATTTTTAATGAAGTCAGGAGCCGACCCACAAATGTCAGAGGAGTGCAGTCAAGAGGTAATGGCTACCGTTTGGCGAAAAGCTCATTTATTTGATCCTTCAAGAGCTAGTGCGTCTACTTGGATTTTTACGATCGCACGGAATAAAAAAATAGATGCAATCAGAAAACAGAACAGACCCGAACCAGAGCAACTGTTCTCTGAAGAAGATTATGAGCCTGACCAAGAATCAACCATAGAACTGCAACAGGAAACTGAGCGCCTAGCTACTGCGTTAGGAGAATTACCCGAAAAACAAAGAGTACTAGTAGAGAAGGCATATCTTGGAGAGCTTTCACACAGTGAAATAGCAGAGATAACGGGTTTGCCACTAGGAACAATTAAATCGCGCATAAGATTAGCCCTTGAAAAACTGCGCCATGCAATGATGTAGAGAGAGAAACATGATTAAACACGACATAAAACACCACTTATCTAAAGAGCTATTATTAGCATACTCAGCAGGACAACTGGAGGAGGGCTTTTCACTCGCCATCGCCACGCATATTTCAATGTGCGATCAATGCAGAGCAGAACTGGAGAGCATGGATGCAATGGGTGGAGCCATTTTCGAAAACTTGGAGCCTGATGAGATTGATTCAGATTCCTTCTTAAAAACATTGGCGTTGATAGATCAAGATGTAGAAAAAAAGACGATGAAGGTTATGAAGAAGGAGTTACCAGAGCCTTTGGCAGACTATGTCGGTTGTGACCTAGCTGACATCGATTGGCGACCCATCGGTATGGGAGTTAAACAAAAAATATTAGTCAACTCAGAAAAAGTTTCGGCCCGCTTATTATATATTCCGGCTGGTACCGCGGTGCCTGAGCATAGCCACAAAGGAAGAGAGCTCACTTTAGTACTCAAAGGCGCCTTTAAGGATGAAATTGACCATTTCGGACCTGGTGACATTGAGCTAGCTGATGGACATACTCACCATACACCAGTGGCATCAGACGATGAAGATTGTATTTGTTTAGCGGTAACCGACGCACCTCTAAAGTTTAACAATATAATTCACAAAATCGCTCAACCTTTTCTAAAGATTTAGTGTGGGGCATGTAATTGGTCGGAAATTTTTTGCCGAACATATGAGTTACCGGCTAATATACCCCTAGAGCTGGCAGTTTTAGAATTATATTGAATTTGAGATCCAAGACTGGTGGTAACGCTGCCACCAGCTTCAGAAACTAGCAAATGACCAGCACAAATATCCCATTCCCATGACCTACCTAGCGCAACCATAGCATCAAATCTTCCTTCAGCTACAAGAGCTAATCTGTAAGCTAGTGACGGTACAAAAATCTGCTTACAAAACGGTATAGAACCATTTTTCCAGATACTTTCCTTAAGTACACATTTTTTGGCTAAAATCTCTGCATCTTTTAAGTCAGAATTTTTCGCTACACAAATTTTTGTACCGTTAAGAAAAGCGCCTTTGCCAATTTCGGCAGTATAAAGTAAATCCATCTTGGGTAAGTAAACAACTGCTGCAACAGGTATGCCGTTCTCGGCAACAGCTAAGGAATGAGCCCAAGTTTTGTCACCTGCGATAAAGCTGCGAGTTCCATCTATTGGATCTACAATGAAAACTTTTGATTTTGTAAGCCGCGACGAGCTATCTTCAGTCTCTTCGCTAAGCCAACCGTATGTTGGCTCACAATTTAAAAGAAACGTTTTTAGAAAATTATCAACTTCAAGATCAGCCTCAGTAACG
>JAQWIK010000106.1 GCA_029248915.1 Paracoccaceae bacterium
GTGCTTCAATTAGAGGCGCAGTTGATGGATCGCCATGTTGCAATTGAAATGACTACCGAAGCTGCGTCTTGGTTGGCAGACAAAGGTTATGATGACAAAATGGGTGCCAGACCGCTATCACGGGTTATTCAAGAGCATATAAAAAAGCCTCTTGCAGAGGAATTACTTTTTGGAAAACTGTCAAAGGGCGGTTTGGTTATGGTAAGTGTTAAGGATAATAAAATCAAATTGGATCTTAAAGGACCAGAAAAAAGACGAATTGCTCGAAACAAGCCTCCTCTTCTTACTGCAAGTTGATAGTTAATGTCCTAGTCGCGGAATAAGCCTCTATCTCTCAGTCAGCTTGATTTCAATGCGTCGGTTTAGGGCACGGGCCTCTGGAGTGTCGGCTAGACTGATTGGCTGATACTCTCCAAAACCATTTGCTGCAAGACGCGACCCTGAGAAATTAAGTTCTTTAATCATATATTTTACAACAGAAAGAGCTCTAGCCTGACTGAGTTCCCAATTGTCTTTAAACTCACCAGCTCCTGACAATGGGGTATTATCTGTATGCCCGTCTACCCTTATAACCCAATCGATATTTTCTGGTATATTTTTCATAATGGAACTAAGAATTTCCGTTACATTCGATATTTCGGATTTTCCCTCTTTGCTGAGGTCAGCACGACCAGCCGAAAATAATACCTCAGAAGAAAATATAAAACGATCCCCCACGATCCGTACTCGCTCTTGCCCCATTAAAACTGTTCTCAATCGACCAAAAAATTCAGACTTATAATTTGCCAATTCCTCTGCTTGATTGGTCAATTTATTATTTTCTTCCTCCAGCCTTTTTCGCTCGTTTTCTTCTAGCTTACGACGTTTCCGCTCCTCGCTTGCTAGGCTGGCAAGTGCTTGGTTAAGTCTAGAACCAACATTTTTCAACTGAGCTTTTTGCTCTTGATCCCTTTCTTCGGAAAGACTGAGAAGCACATCTAACTCTCCAAGTTGCTTCCTAACTTCCGATAATTGTTGATTAAGAAGAGCCGTTTGACGCTCGGCTTTGATGAGTTCGTCTTGCGACTTTTTATTTTTATTTGCTTGATTTATAATTTCTCGTTCTGCTTGGCTTAACAAAAGTTGCTTTCTCTTTGCCTCTTCTAAATTTGACTTTGCTAAGGCATCAGCAGCTAAGCGAGCAATCAAAGCGTTTTCTAAATTCTTCCTCAGTTCAGTATTATTCTTTTCAATTTCTGATTTCTCTACAAGAGCAGCTGTCAATTTGGTATCCAATGACTGTTTGGTATCATCCAATTCCTGCTGTAGATTTTTCCTTTGGGACAATGCAGCAGCAAGCGCAAGATTAGACTGATCAAGCTCTGCCAAAATTCGTTTTTCACCTGATTCCAATTTTTCTATGGATTGTTTGGTTTTATAAATTTCACTGTTTGCCACTTCTAAGGCAAATAGTGTTTCTTTCAGTTTATTATCTATTTGATCGCGGGCATTATCTGCTGCAGCTAATAAGGTCAGTGTATCCTCAGCTTCTTGCCTTTGGGCTTCTAACATCAAAGTCATTGCAGTAAGTTCAGCGTCAGCGTTTTTCAAACGCTTTCTTAGCTCTTGGGCTACATTTACTGAGACAAACCGGGCCTCTTCTTCCTCAGAAAGCCTCTCTTGTAAAACTCCAACTTCATCAATTTTTTCATCAACCCTTTTCTCAGAATCACTGAGATCTTGCTCAAGTGCTACAATCATGCTTTCAAAAACTTCTCTTTGAGCAGCAGCCATTCTCGCAGCTTGTTCAGCTGCATCAATTTCGTTTCTTGCACTTGCAAGGGCTAATTCTAATTGATCTCGGTCACTTTTTAAATTGTTACTCTCATTTTGTAGTTCTAAAATTTTTGTCGTAGCTAATTTTTTATCATCGCGCAGGCTACCGATTTGTAAATTCAAATTATCGCGCTGCGATATTAGACCGGCAACCTGGGCCTCAAAAAGGGTGATTTTTGAATTTGCTTCGCTAATTAATTGACCCTGCGTTTCGCGTTCCCGAGTTAGTGTTGATATTAAAGTAGCCTGCCTTTGAAGTTCACTTTCTGTGTTTGCAAGGGTGCCAGTCAAGGCGTTTAATTCAAGCCCTAGTTTTTCAGTCTGGTTTTTTTCTAGACCAAGTGCCTCGGCTATAAGAGCTATCTCATCTTGCAAACTATTTAACTCATTTTCCTGACCACTTATTGTTTCGCGTAGAACAAATTGAACAATCATAAAAATGGTTAAAACAAACATCAAAACGAGCAAGAGACCAGTCATTGCATCTACAAATCCAGGCCAAATTGATGCTTGGAACCTCTGTCCTGTCCGACGAGAAAGAGCCATACTAATTTTTGCCTTTAACCTTGCTGTTAGCCTCAGAAATTGCCGCCGAGAGTGAACTTAATTCTGATCTGATTGCAGAGGTAATTTCCTGACGGCCAGAGGCTAAATCTTCCATTAGATGAAGCATTTGCACGTCGATAGACCTTAATCGCATTCGGCTTTCCGCATCCGCCGCATCATTTTTTTCAATATTCGATAGAACTTCAAACAATTTTTCTTGACCAATTGCTACGCGCTCAAGTGCCGCATTGCTTGGCGTGCTCTGACCAATCTGATCAGTTAATCCGTTTAAATTTTCAGCAAGGACAGAGAGCTTTTCATCGACCATTGTCCTAGAGCTTTCTGATTTCGAGAATAAAAGCTGCATAGCCTCCATCTGCTCAGACATTTGATCCAAAACTGAATTTAATAAAGCCTGATCATTTGTTCCATCTGTTTCACCAGATGAAAAACCTAAACGAGTTATTGAAGATAACCACTCCTCTAACTCACGATAAAATCTATTTTGACCATGGCTAGCAAATAACTCCAAAAGCCCAACAACCAATGAACCTGCTAAACCAAGCAGTGAAGAGGCAAAAGCAACACCCATCCCATTAAGCTGGCCTTCGAGGCCATTCATTAATCTATTAAATACTTCTACCCCTGTTTCCCCGTCTTGCTGAACAAGAGATCGGATGGTTTCAACAAGTGCGGGAACGGTCGTAGCCAACCCATAAAAGGTGCCAAGCAATCCTAAATATATCAAGACATTTACGATATAGCGCGTAAATTCTCTCGCTTCCTCAATTCGAGTTGCAACGGAGTCTAAAATAGATCGCGTTGAGGAAGCAGCTATTTGAGTTTTAGCACTACGTGACCCTAAAAGCGTGGCCAAAGGAGCAAGCAGTCTCGGAGGCTTATCATTTTTATTTTCTTTTTCACCAGCAAAACTTTCAAGCCAGCGAACCGAAAACATCAGTTGCACAACTTGCGCGAAACAACTTATTACCCCAATCGCAAAAACAAAAAGTATCACACCATTTAAATATATATTTGATGCGAATACTGGCCAAACACTTGGTGCTGCAATTATAACTCCTAAACCACTCAAGCCTGCGACTATTAATAGAGAAATTATCTGTCTGACGGGTTGGGAAAATTGTGAGCTAGAATTCAAATTACTTTGATCCATACGTGAAGACCTTTATATTTCATTTATATTATACAGTGTTATTAACTTTTTCCAATTAATCATCTTTTTTGATTTTTGATAGACATAACTCTGGTATAAAGCCATTCGATTTCAGTGTCGTTAATACCTAATTCTGCTATCTTGTTTCGTGTACTGTAAAGATATTCATCGTTAGGTCCTCGATCTCCACTTGCAGCTGAAATTATTTTTGCCTGCTCATCTAAGGTCAATGTGCAATATTGCCCATGTTCTTCGTCAATTACATATACTAATGATTGAATGGATTTGCCATTTTTTAAATTTATTTGCACTTTTTTTTCAAGATAAGCAGATGAGACAAGTTCCCGGTTTCTCAAATATTCTAAAGTTTCACCCTCTTTACCTTTTTCTACTTCAAAAGCTAATCCTTCACAAAAACTCTGCGCGTCTCTGTTCAAAGCTAAGACTAAACCAGGATTATCAGCAGTGCCTCGATGATGTATTGAGCGCATGGAGAAAGAACGTTTGTAACCGCCTAACCGAACAATTTCTTTTTTCGAAAATTTAAAACCGGGGTTCCACAGCAAAGAGCCATAACCAAAAACCCACATTTTACGCTTTCCTCAACTTTAAAATTTTATATTAGGTGCAAAACAGTAATTACGGAAGTAAACAACGGATTATGCGATTTATAATTTTTGTAACGATTTTATTGGCGGCTATGTGGTCTGGCTATTGGTTTTTCATGTCGAGTAAATATTATGAAAAGCTTTATTTGTGGATTGATATTGAAAGCAATGATGTATCCGCAAAATTTTCCAAAATTAAAGGCTTTCCAAATCGTTTCGATACAACAATTACAGATTTAAAGATTAAACAAAAGAGTTTAAATCCAATCAAAATAGACCGTTTGGACGTAATGCGATTAAGCTATGATAACTCACACTACATCTTTGCAACAAATTCCATTCAGAATATTTTTGAAAGTAATTTTATATTTTCGAAAGGTTTAGCATCCGCTGTCAGAAAGAATGGGATTGCTCCCACAATTAATTTTGAAGGAGAAAACGTTTCAGTAAACGAGAGGTTAATATTCAATAAATTAAACTTACGGTTATGGCCCGCGGCCGATTTATCTAAATTAAAGTTTTCATTTACCGCTGAAATTGCTGAAACCAAGGGAGTTAACTCTGATTTATCCTTTCAGGGAAAAATAGATTTTAATTCTTCTTTCAAGATTAATAATTTAACAAGTTTAGTATCAAACATAAATTCATTGCAAAGAATTTCAGGGACACTCTACGTCCAAAATACAGAAGGATTGAATACGGTTCTCCAACGAGATCCCAATGGTTGGAAAATAATTTTCAAATCGAATGCACCAGAAAAAATCCCAAGTTTTATTCGAAATTTGGATATAGTAACTGTGAACGGAATATAGTGGTTTTGCACTCAGAAATAATGCCGTTTTAATTTATTATTAAATATAATTGCGCTTAATGTTTTTCGTTGAAGTATCCATAAATTTTTTCTGCCATAGCTTTTGAAATTCCATCAACTACCTTTAAATCGGCTAAACTAGCTCTTTTCACCGCCTTTCCTGATCCAAAATGACTTAAAAGTGCTTTTTTTCTCTTTGATCCTATACCAGATATTCCATCAAGTGGGTTTGCGGTTACTTGTTTAGACCGTTTTGCTCGATGAGCGCCTATAGCAAATCTATGTGCTTCATCTCTCATTCTTTGTATGAAATATAAGACGGGATCATTTCTTTTTAATGCAAATTTTGGCTCACCAGGTTTGTAAAACTCCTCTTTGCCTTGATCACGATCCATACCCTTCGCCACTCCAACTAAAGGTATTTCCAAGATACCCAAAGATTTCATCGTTTCTGATACAGCTGAAATTTGGCCAGCACCACCATCGATCAATATTAAATCAGGCCACTTTCCCAGACTACGATCTTGGTCTTCGACGATCAGCCTCTTAAACCGGCGAGTAATAACTTCTTTCATCATCCCGACATCATCACCTGGTATAAGTTTTTCATTTTTTATATTAAATTTTCGATACTCATTTTTTTCCATGCCTTCCGGGCCAGCGACTACCATAGCACCCACTGCGTCAGAACCTTGTATGTGAGAATTATCGTAAATCTCTATTCTATTTGGAATTGAATTGAGATTTAGAGAAACTCCTAAACTAATTAAAAGGTTCTTTTGGGTGGCAGCTTGCTCAAGCTTTCGGCCTAGACTTTCCCTTGCGTTTCGTATCGCGCTGGAAACAATATCAAATTTTTCCCCGCGCCGAGGTATAATGATATCGACCTTTTTCCCCGATTTTTCTGTTAGAAAATTAATAATCAAATCATGGTTCTCTACTGGATGTGATGATATTATCTTTTTGGGAGGTTCCTTATTACTGTAAAACTGGCCAACAAATGCCTCTAGCACTTCTTCATCAGAGTTATCTAAATTTATTCTAGGATAGAAGTCTTTGTTACCCCAATTTTGATAACCTCTAATAAAAAAGACCTGAATACATGCATGTGCTCCATCTCTGTGAAGGCCTATTATATCTGCTTCGGGTATGCTCTTTGGATTAATACCTTGGGACGACTGAATATTTGTTAGAGCCCGTATTCTATCACGGAGACCAGCAGCCTTTTCGAATTCCATCTCAGCGGAGGCCTTCTCCATTTTTGCCGCTAACATTTCTTGAATCTCTGTTGACCTGCCTTTTAAAAAGTCATCAGCAGAATTTACTAACTCTGCATAATCCTCTTTTGTTACTTTCCCACCACATGGACCAGCACATCTTTTCATGTGATAGTTTAAGCATGGCCTATTACCAGCCTCAACTTCTCGATCGCTACATGATCTAAGAAGAAATATCTTCTGAAGAGTGTTAATTGTTCTGTTCACAGCCCCCGCGCTGGCAAAAGGGCCATAATAAAATCCTTTTTTTAATTTAGCGCCACGATGCTTTTCAATTCTTGGAAAATCATGTTCGTTCGAAATGAAAATATAAGGAAATGATTTATCATCCCGTAAAAGAACATTATATTTTGGTTTGAGCTGTTTAATTAAGTTTTGCTCTAATAGTAAAGCTTCAGTCTCAGTCTCCGTTGTTAGAACCATCATGTCGACGGTCTCTGATATCATACGTGCTATTCGTGAACTGTGGCCAGAATGCCGTGTATAATTCAAGACCCTAGCTTTTAGCCTGCGAGCCTTTCCAACATATAATACACGCGCCTGGTTATCCAACATCCGATAAACTCCCGGCGAGTTATCCAATTTATTGGCAAAATCCCGGATGATTTCTTGACCTAATTTATTCAACGAATCTCTCTATTCTAATTTTTTCGTTTACAAAGTGATTCTCATTTCGCTGCAACTATATTGCACCAAAATCAAGAGAAAAGCTGTCCACCGTTTCTGTGGATAAGTCTGAGGGTAAGTAAGCGCAAATCAAGATTTTTCTTTAAATTTGAAGTATTTTGCTGTTATGCACAAAAAATAGGCGTTTTTTTAACATATTGATAATAAACATTATTTTTTTTAAAATCAGCCAAATAGTTGAAAACATTACACTTTTATTAGGCCTAGATAAATTAATTCATCAACAGTGTAAAACTTTTCAGTCTCACTGTTATTCTACACCCAAAACATCTGGGGTTTGCCACGCCAAATGCTGACCACCATCGACACATATTAGCTGACCGGTCACGCTTTTAGCGTCTAATAAATAGCCAACGTCAGTATTAATTTCGGATGGATCAGATCCTCTACCTAGAACTGTATTTTTTCTTTGTTTCTCAAAGTGTTCCTCTGATTGACGAGCGCCTTTAAGCGTTGGGCCAGGACCAATCGCATTCACCCGTATATTTGGTGCGAGAGCCTGCGCCGAAGTTTGAGTTAGAGCCCAGAGACCCATTTTAGCGATTGTATAACTAGTAAATTCAGGCGTTAATTTTTTTACACGCTGATCAATTAAATTTATAATTAAACCTTGAGCCAGTGGCTCACCGTTTTCATCAACTTTAGCCGCTGGAACTTGGTTAGCAAAAGATTGAGTAAGTACGAATGGAGATCGAAGGTTGCTTTCAATATGACGGTCCCAACTTTCACGATTTGCAGTCCAAATATTATCATATTCAAATATAGATGCGTTATTGATCAAACAATTTATTGGTCCACCTAACTGATCGTTAGCCCGTGCAATCAACTCTCGTACTTCTGTTTCCTTTGTCAAATCAGCACGGAGGGCGATAGAATTTTTTCCAGTCTTTGATTTAATATATTCGACGAGTTCGATAGCACCACTTTCAGAAGAATGATAATGGACAGCAACTTCAAAGCCTCTTTCAGCAAGAAATATTGCCATCTCTTTCCCTAACCTTTTTGCCCCTCCTGTTACTAATGCTCTCATTAATTCTCTTTTCATTTCAAAATAGTGGTCAAGTAACTAATGTATAATGTTACAAAAAGAAAGCCAGACAATCGATTGAATTGGATACTTGAAAATATGAATGGGGTTACCAACAGACTTGCGCCAAACATGATCCAGAAATCAAACTTTATAAAGCTTGGATCAACAGGTACTGGAGAAATCAAAGAAGTTACTCCAATTATTGCCAGTAAATTAAATATATTTGATCCAATTAAATTGCCCAAAACAACTTCAGCTTTTTTTCGCACAACAGCAATAAATGTAGTTGCCAGTTCTGGTAAAGATGTACCTATTGCAACTAGAGTTAAACCAACAACTGCATCACTAATACCGTAATCTTTCGCCAGTGACGACGCATTAGTGACCAGTAGATCTGCACCTAAAGGTAAACCTATCACACCCAAAAATAAGAAAAAAATTATTTTCCGCCATGAGTCAGTTACCCTTTGCTGAGTTTCAAAATTTCCAATATTAAACGCACTTTCCTTATTTTGTCTAAACGTATCGATAAGAAAGAAGGTTAATACAGAAAGAAGTACACATCCATTAACCCAAGAAAAGCTCCCACTAATCCCAAACACAATAAATAAAATAGATGCTAAGATCATTATGGTAAATGAGCGCTTTGTGTCTGCTATATCGTTTTTCAACCCAACCAATAAAGTAGGCAAACCCAAAACCAACAAAATATTGGCAATGTTAGATCCAACTACGTTACCCAGAGCTAAACCAGGCGAACCACTCAATGTAGCTTTAATAGCAACTATCAGTTCAGGTGCGGATGTTCCAAAAGCCACTACAGTCAGAGATATAAGTAAAGCTGAAACCCTTAACCTATTGCTAAGTTGAATGGCTCCTCTGACCAAAAAGTCTCCTGAGAGCAACAAAAAAAACAGCCCAAAAAAAGAATGAAGCCACAACATTAAGAAGCTTTATGGCTTAGGACAACCACAAGATTTACCAATCCGTAGCTGGCCACATTTTGCACAACGTGCCTTTTTAGACCTACCTGGCAAAAGAATATGGGCTTTTCCAAACATTGCTAAAACTATTATTACAATTAAAAAAA
>JAQWIK010000107.1 GCA_029248915.1 Paracoccaceae bacterium
TGCTTGGTATGATGTTGAAAGCCAAATTACAGCTGTTACTGAAAAGGGATTGGATCCTCGCAACTTTATACTTTGTACAGATGATTGTCATTCAGGAACTTTGGTCAATGACGGTCATATGAACCGCGTTGTTCGTCATGCTATTGATTGTGGTTGTGATCCGCTAATTGCGATTCAAATGGCTACGATTAATACAGCTAGTCATTTTGGAATGGAAAGAGAACTGGGCAGTATAACGCCCGGGCGTCGAGCGGATTTTATTATCACGTCAAGCATCAATGATCTTCCTATTGATGCAGTATTTGCCAGAGGAGAACATGTAGCTGAAAACGGAAAATTACTCACCAGATGTCCACATTACGAATGGCCTCAATCTGTTAGAGAAACCGTGAATTTAGGTAAGAAAGTTGAGCGCAAGGATTTTGTCATATCGGTACCTGCAGGTTTATCTTCAGTAAAAGCTAAAGTTATAGGAGTTATTGAAAACCAAGCTCCGACTAAGGCTTTAGAATTTGATTTGCCGGTCGAGCAGGGTGAAGCACAATTAGTTGTGGATGTTTGCTACCTGTCACTAGTTGAAAGACACCGAGGAACTGGAGCGGTGGTAAACGGGTTTGTTTCTGGTTTTGGCTATACTGGATCTATGGCCATTGCGTCTTCAGTTGCGCATGATTCCCACCATATGATTGTTGTCGGAACTAATCAGGAGATGATGGCTTCGGCTGCCAATAGGCTCGGTGAAGTTGGAGGTGGCGTTTCGGTATGGAGAGATGGTGCTGAGGTTGCACGGGTTGAACTACCGATTGCCGGTTTAATGTCTGATAGCAAGGCTTCAGAAGTGGCAGTCAAAGCGCAAGCTATTGTTTCTGCAATGATTGATTGCGGTTGTACTTTAAATAATGCCTACATGCAGCATACTCTGCTTGCACTGGTCGTAATCCCAGAACTTAGAATTTCTGATCTTGGCCTAGTTGACGTTAATCGTTTTGAATTAACTAAAGTTCTCGAGCCCAACTCTTAATTTCTTACATGCACTATTCTTCAGAGAAATACGTAACTTTAAAATCACCATCTAGTAGGGGACTCAAAAAGTCCATCAAACCATCTTTCACTCTAAAGTCCAAATAAGCTTGATGATCTTCTTTGCTGTCCCATTTCTCATACAAGTAAATTGTTTTTTTATCTTCAGCCAAAAATGTTCGAATATCTTCAAATCCCTTATGCTGCCTTGTGACTACATAGCCGTCGTCACTTTTGCTCCAATCTATTAAATCTTGGGCTCCTTGTTGGGTCATTGGAAATTCTGCAACAACAATTACTGACATTTTCTGGCTCCTATTAAAATGGTTCTCAAAGAAATTTTCGGCTTGCTTAGATCTTTATGTTCATTAGTATTATTGCTGCATATTTAAATAAAAATTACTTAAAAAATTTTAAGATTACTTAACGTATCACTAAGTAAATTTAATTCCTGGGAGAAGACTTATGTCTGAGGTTAAAAGAAAATTCGCAACGATTTTAGCAACTGATTGTGTTTCTTTTAGTAAACATATGGCCGAAAACGAGGAAGGAACCCTCTCAAGTTTAAACAGTTGTAGATCAATTATCGATGAATATATCGAGAAACATGGCGGAAGGATTTTCCATACAGCTGGTGACTCTGTCTTAGCCGAGTTTAATAGTCCAGTTGAGACAGTAAATTGTGCGATAAGTTTTCAAGACAGAATTTACGAAAGAAACGAAACACTGACTGAAGAAAATGGCGACAAACCATTACTTTGGAGAGTCGGTGTGCATTGTGATGAAGTAATCTTAGAAAATGACAATGTTTATGGGAATGGTGTAAACATAGCAGCAAGGCTAGAAGCCCAGTGTTCACCAGGACAAATTTTAGTTTCGCGTGCTATTAATGAACAAGTCGTTTCACGGATTGAAGCGATTTCTCAAGCAGCCGGTAAGAAAAAACTAAAAAATATCTCAGATGCATTTGAGGTCTTTTCAATTTGTTCTGAAAAAACAACAAATTTGGTTGCGCCTTCAAAACCATCTGAAACGCTGCATGAATTTAAAAACCAAAAACCCATGGTTGCCATTCTTCCATTCAAAAACTTGAATGCTAATGAGGATAGTGCATTTTTAATTGATGGTATTTTCGAAGACATCCTTACTGAGTTATCAATGGTAAGGCAGGTCTCAGTTGTCTCAAGGCAATCAAGCATGAACTTTACTGAAAGTGGAGCGAACCTGGATCAGTTTATTTCACAATTCAACGTAAATTTCCTTATTCAGGGTTCAATTAGGTCAGCTGGCCCCCGCGTTCGCATTACTGTTTCTCTTGTGGATGCTGATACTCAAGAAGTTCTCTGGAGTAAGAAATTTGATCGAACTCTTGATGATATCTTTGAAGTTCAGGATGAAATTGTTAGAAGTGTTATAAAGGAAATTTTGGGTGAGATTGAGCTGGCTAGTCTCAGTAGGGCAAAGCGCAAGCCAACTGAAAACATGAGCTCTTATGAATTTCTGCTGAGGGGCAAAGAAGGTCATCACACGTTAACCGCGGAGGCTAATGCAAATGCACTTGAGATGTTTGATGCCGCTATAGAAGCAGATCCTGAAAACGCCCAAGCTTATGCATGGAAGGCCTGCACGCTGGGACAAGCTATGGTTAGAGGTTATGTTAACAAACCGATGCAAGAAATTATGCCAGAGTTCAGTAATTTGATGTCTAATGCGCTAAGCATTGATCCAAATGATTTTGAGTGTCATCGCCTTCAGTGTGCTGTGAATACAATGATGGGTGATATGAAGGCAGCTTTAGAGCACGGGAAAAAGGCTTATGATGTTAATCCTAATGATCCAAGGATATTGCAGCAATATGGTGAAGTTTTGCTAAAAACAGGTAAAACTGAGGAGGGGTGTGATTTAACCTTATTGGCATTGGAGTATGATCCTATTGCTCAAGGTCAAACTAATAGTGATAAGCGAAAAAGCGATGGCGTATTTGGATGCGTTTTAGATGATCGTCCAGATGTTGGTTTGGAAATAGCGTCAGGAATGATTGGCCGATCCGAAAAGGTTTTGATCTACTCAGCTGCACTTGCAGTTAGCAGCGCTGGAGTATTAGAAGATTTTTCCTGGTTAATTGATGACTTGAAAAATGCAGATTTTGGGAAAATTGAAGAAGCAATTGAAGAAATGGGTAAATTCGATGTCGTAGTTCAGAGCAAACTCAAAGAAGTTTTTCTTGATTATGTTCTACCGTTAAGAGAAGCTGCTTAGCCAGTCGGTTGTAAACCTGAAAATTTTGAATTCCGATTGCGGATTATCAAAAATATTACGATAGCTATATTTAGGAAATTCCAAATTATACCATTCCAAAAAGCAGCTGCGTAAGATCCCGTAATGTCATAAATCCAGCCTGACATCCAACCTCCGATAGCCATCCCCATGATAGTGCACATCATTACAAAGCCAACCCGTGCCCCGGCTTCTGCGCTGGGTAGATATTCGCGAATAATAATTGCGTAACTTGGGACAATACCACCTTGCGATAAACCAAAAACTGCTGAAACGACGTAAAGAGATACCAAACCATCAAAAGGAAGGTACAGAAAAAGAGCTATGCATTGAAGAGTAGACCCGATTAATAAAGTATAAACACCGCCTAATTTATCAGCTAGCAAGCCATTTATAAGCCTTGAAATTATGCCTCCTATCAACATTAAGGATAACATTTCAGTACCCACGGCAGGGCCGTACCCTAAATCAATGCAAAATGCTACAATATGAACTTGAGGCATGGACATTGCAACACAACAACCAATTCCGGCAAGCGAAAGTAAAATTGTAAGCATCCTTGGGGATATGTTTACATTTGCTCGATTGCTCTCAGAAGCAGCATCAGAAACTCTGAAAGTTTCCTCACTGATTTTCTTAGTAAGTAGAAAAGACAAAGGGATCATTATAAAAATAGTAGCCATTGCCAGTATTCCATATACATCTCTCCATCCGTCTGCTTGTAGGGCGTTATTAAATAGCGGAGGCCAAATTGCCCCTGAGAAGTAATTGCCGCTTGCGATTAGAGCGACGGCTATGCCGCGTCTTTTTAAAAACCAGTGGGAAGTATCCGCAATGAGTGGGCCAAATGAGGCTGCGGTACCAAAACCAATGATGAATTGTAAAATACTCAGTAAATAAACATTAGTGACCTGCATGGCTAAGATGTAGCCGACTGTATTGATTATGGCTGCGAGTATAATTGTTTTCGTTATTCCATAGCTATCAACAACCCGCCCCATAACACCGTTACCAATGGCGAAGCCAACCATAGTGAGGGCGAATGGAATAGATGCTGTACTGCGATCAATAGCGAATTCTTGCTGTATGTCTGGTAGTACAATAACAACTACCCACATACCTATATTACCTACGGTTGCTACTAAAAGCGCAATAATCAGACGAAACCAAGAGTATAAACTGTCGTGCTCTTTCATTAAAACCAGATTAAGCTTTCACAAATAAATTTATCAAAAACGTGCGTTTCGGTACTTGAGAATTTAGCAGATAGTACAATGTTTCAATATTTTCAACTTATCGTCGCATAACCAGTTCCGCGTTTTTCTAAATGAATAAATTTTGGATCTAGCATATGCCCGCTAGTGCAGAGTAAATTATCATTAGATGCCATATCTAGTGCATATTTTCTTGAACTTAGAGCACTCTCAGGGTCCACATCAAAGAGAGTACAAATATTTGGATCCTTCAATTGAAGATTTGGCACATGAATGATGTCTCCCATGTGGACCATACTTTGATTTCCATCATCGACTCTAAAGCCTGAGTGACCTGGAGTATGTCCAGGAAGCGGTACAGTAGAAACTCCACTAATAATATCTATCTGACCCGTTAAAACTTCGAGCCGGTCATTATAGGCAGATAAGACTTTCTTTGCCAAACTTGACCAATCAGTTCCGTTTATTTCATCTGAACCGAATTCTTTTGAAGTCCAAAAATTATATTCTTCCTCAACTATTTTGAAGCTCGCATTTTTAAAAACAGCAGAATTATCCTCGTCGATACAGCCACCAATGTGATCTGGATGCAAATGTGTAATAAAGATGTCGGTGATGTCATCGGAAGTCAAATCAAGTTCATCTAGTGCATCGAGAATGAAGCCACACGTGGGTCCAAATAAATTTCCACAACCTGTATCAACAAGTAAATTTTGCGTTCCATTCTGAATCACACAGGCATTAAAATTTGTAAAAGTTAGGGACTGATTGTCATCACTGTTAATTTTCGCGGCGTCTTCATTTGATAAATTCTTAAGAGCTTCGGGTGGAAGTGTGCGCTCTCCGTCGCGGAGTGTAGTTACGCTTATACTCCCAATAGCTGCTGTGGATATTCTGGACATGTAGCGACCCTTTGTTTGTTATATAGATACAAAATACATTATTTTTCGAGATTGGCATCAAATTTGCAATTTTTTTGTGAAGAACTTTTTAAGACCTCCTAAAGCCACATAGCTTACGCTGTGTGGCTTATTTCTTAGCGTTAATTTGATGATAATTAATATTAGCTATTATTTTTGAAAATAGTTGTGCTAGATGATTTCTACTGGTCAACGAGTGTGCATTTATATTTATTCTGCAGACCTTGGGCGGCCATACTTTCACGAACCCACTTTTTCCCAACTGGGTTAATTTTATGACTTTCCTGTGATAATTCCAACATCTGCCGATATTGCAGGCACCCAACAGATCGATCTCTTTTTTCCTGCTGCGACTTTAGGTAAGAAGGACCGAAAATAATGGCAAAAATCAAAGCCAAAGTTGCGACAAACACTATAAAACTCCATAAAAATGTTTTCATGTTGTAGGTGGCCTTCTTTGATCTGAAGAGATGGAAATTTTTTATATGATAAGTTTTTAAAAAATTAAATAAATAATATTTTTGTAATAGTATCAAAAGTGAATATTTTTTCGATAAAGTCGAATATAAAACATTAAACCTACTAGGACTTTTAAATGAGAGTTAGTTTAGTTTTTCTTGCATCCTTTTTTTGCCTCTGGGCAAATATATCTGCTGCACTAGAAGAAACTTCATATCGGGTCCTTGCGGCAAATCAAATTTATGAAATTAGAGAGTATGATGATCGCATTGCGGTACAAACGACCCAAAAAAATGGACAAAACGGGGCATTCAGAAAATTGTTCAAGTATATTTCTGGGTCAAATACTTCTTCTGCAAAAATAGATATGACCACGCCCGTCACACAATCGGTTAAAATAGAAATGACAACGCCTGTTACGCAGAGATTTCAAGATGGAAAAGTGATTATGAAGTTTTTCTTACCAAGAAAATTCCAACTTAAAACAGCACCCGAGCCCTTAAGTGAAGACCTTTCTATTGTTTTAGTAAAAGGGGGAAAATATGCTGTTATAAAGTACGGTGGACGCTCAACCTATAAAAACTTTGAAAAGCACTCAAAATTACTACTTGAAGCCTTGGCTGCTGACAAAATTCAAGCAGTTGATCAACCAATAAAGGCAACATTTAATGGACCGTTAACACCATTTTTTGTAAGAAGAAATGAAGCTATGGTTAGAATTAATTAGATTTAGACATCAATGATTCAGCATGGGTGTCTAAAAATTCAGAAACCCATGCTGATTTTATCTAATCAACTTTTACTAGCATTCTTGATGACTTTAACGTTGCTGCCTCATGTGCAGCATTAACGATACCAAGAAAGCGTTCATCGGTCACCATTTTGTCGACAGATTGTCCCCAATGAACCATGGAATCAAATCGGTATACTATTCTTAGCATTTCATGATCATCCTTCATTATTGGAACACCAACACCAACCTCAACGCCTAAGCTTTCCATAAGTTTTTGAAGCTCTGGTGCAAGTTCTAAAGCTTTTTGTACTGCCGATCGTGGGGCATGATAGTCGCGATGTACCACAACTGGCTTACTACCCTTTGGAGCACTCCCGAATATCATTCTTCCAATCCAAGGCCCTACAACGTCGCCAACTGGATCTACAGCCCGCAATTGCATTACCTTTTGGAAGTCTTCATCGGCACCAAAAGCTTGGAAAGCGGTTGCTCCAGCCTCAACAGTTTCATACCAGTTCATTAAGTCAAATCGACCTGCTCCATCTCCAGCGACAACTTTAAATAATCCAGATTTTGCGCCATGGCGTTCCATAATGCTTGATAGTCGGAGCATTCTTTCCTGCAAAACGGCCTCTTTGCCACTGACCGGGGTTACCTCTCTTATAGCTACATATGACATTTAAATTCTCCCTATTTGTATAATTGTGTCATCCAGTAAATTGATAATTTTGTAATATTTTTTCGCGGTGCGTATAAAGTTAGTTCACCGGTACGAAATCGTATACAGTACCACCGTCTAATGAGTTCCTAGTTTTACCTTGAAACTTAGCTCCAGTTAAAGCTGCCCACTTCCCAGTTCCCGCAATTATAGTTACTGCAATTGTACCGTTTGGTTGGAAAATACCATTGTTTAAAGAAATATCACCATCTGGGTCATGCGTCTGGCAGGTCCCAATTCCTCCAATTGGTGGCTGTTGACCAGTAGCAAAAACCTGAAAATAATTACAAGTAACTCTCATTGCTTCGGGAAAACCTGCTGGCGGATTTTCATACATCCATATATCGTTGGTTGTTACCTGCACATGGGTACCAGAAATGCCTTCAATAGTTTTTAAGTCAATACGAACCCCAGTTCCAGATCCACCCAAGGCCGAATGACCTCCAGCAAGAGAAATAGCAGGAGCAAGCACGAATATTATAGCTGCAATAATTTTTTTCATTTTTTTTCCCTAATTTTGTTTGATACACTTTTCACGTTTTTTTTTCTGACAAAAATTGTCAAGAATTACGTAACGCTACTTCTGCGGAGCGTATTATTTGGGTATTTTTTACGCACCAATGATTATTTAGGGAGCAGTTTAATATTTAAATGTTTAAAAAAAATTTGACACTTAGCAATTAGTTAAAAGAGATCAATTAATTAGCATTTAAATTAAAATCTCATATTTAAAGCCCATTCAAAATGAATTAAAGACCAGATATTCAAATTGAGGTATTTTTATGCAATTAGAGCGAAGAAAATGGGTGCCAGAGCCAAGTGAAAATTTAGTTCAAAATTTAGCTGATAAAGTTTCAGGATCATCATCAAGAGAATTACTGGAACGGCTTACCTTTTTGGCTGATTTAAATAAAACAATTCATGAGAAAGACTGTTTTAATCTAAATCCCGCTACGAATGTTATGAACCCAAGGGCAGAGGCTTTTCTGTCATGTGGTATTGGATCGCGTCCCTCGCTTGGATATCCAGGCGATAAATACGAAATGGGTCTTGAAGCTATAGAAGAAATAGAAGTTGTAGCATCAAGCCTCGTAGCAGAAATTTTTTGCTCCAAGTTTGCTGAAATTAGAGTGCCTTCAGGTGCGATGGCAAACCTATTTTCCTTTATGGCTGTTTGTAAACCCGGAGATACAATTATCGTGCCACCGGCCTCTATCGGTGGACATGTCACTCACCATAATCCAGGTTGTGCCGGCTTATTCGGATTAAATATAATCGAAGCCCCCATCGACAAAGACTATTATACTGTCGATATTGATCAACTTCGTGAACTTGCCTTGAGAGAAAGACCAAAACTTATCACATTGGGAGGAAGCCTTAATTTATTTCAACATCCTGTATCGGCTGTCAGTTCGATAGCTAAAGAAGTTGGAGCTACTCTTTTATTTGATGCAGCTCACCAGTGTGGGCTTATCGCAGGTAATGCGTGGGAAAACCCATTAGATCTTGGGGCTGACATAGTGACCATGAGCACCTACAAAAGCTTGGGTGGGCCTCCTGGTGGAGCGATTGTTACTAACAATGCTGAGATAGCAGAAAAAATTGATTCTATTGCGTTTCCGGGCATGACAGCGAACTTTGACGCTGCTAAGTCAGCGGCCTTGGCTGTGACTATGCTGGATTGGAAGGAGTTCGGTAAACAATACGTTACTGAAATGGTTCTTATGTCCAAAACTCTTGCCTCATCTTTGGAAGAGTACGATATTCCAATATTTTTTGGAGCTTTAGGTCATACACAATCGCACCAGTTCGCAGTGCTTGCAGAAGAGTTTGGCGGAGGGCAGCGAGCATCTAAATTATTGCGAAAATCTGGCTTTTTAGCTTGTGGAATTGGACTGCCTGTCAAAGACCTGGTGGGAGATATGAATGGTCTGAGGTTTGGTACTCCAGAATTAGTGAGGTGGGGTATGCAAGCAAAACATTCAAATAAATTAGCAGGCTTAGTTGCAAAAGCCTTAAAGGGCTACAATGTATCAGAACAGGTTTCAGAATGGCGTAGGACTTTTAATAAGATCCACTTTGTTAATTGAGTTGGGCAAGTGGTTACGGAGTTATAAATTTTAATTTATAACGATATCACAGTGGTGAAAAAGTTAGAAGAATAAATGTCAATAAAAACAATAACTTCAAGTGGTAAATGGGAATTCTGGATAGACCGTGGAGGTACGTTTACTGATATAGTAGCAAAGGCACCGGACGGATCGCTAAAAAACTCGAAATATCTCTCTGAAAACCCTGAACAGTATAAAGATGCGGCAATTCAAGGAATTCGTGATTTTTTAAAAATAGATGTTAATGAGCAAATTCAAGATTTGGATGTCGACTGTGTGAAAATGGGTACGACAGTAGCGACAAACGCTTTGCTGGAAAGAAAAGGAGACCGAACGCTACTTCTTATAACCGAAGGGTTCCGGGACTTGCTCCAAATTGGATACCAAGCAAGGCCAAAACTTTTCGATTTCAATATTATCTTACCTACTCCTATTTATGAAATGGTTGCTGAAATTAAAGAAAGGTTAAATGCGGCAGGTGAAATAATTGAACCTCTAGATGAGGTGAAGGCTCGTGAGGATTTGAAATTAGCTCGGGCCAAAGGGATAAAAAGTGTCGCTATCGCTCTAATGCACGGTTACTTGAACCCAATCCACGAAAAGCAGATTGCACAAATAGCTACCGAAGAAGGATTTGAGCAGATTTCATTTAGTAATGAAATTTCACCTCTTATGAAATTAGTTGGTAGGGCAGACACAACCGTTATTGATGCTTATTTATCCCCAATCCTTAAGCGCTATGTTGATCAAATATCTTCAGAATTTAATAAAGATTACACAGCACAACTTTTGTTTATGCAGTCGAATGGTGGATTAACAGACGCAAATGTTTTTAGGGGAAAAGATGCCATACTTTCTGGTCCAGCTGGTGGAGTCGTGGGAATGGTCAAAACTGCACAAATTGCTGGTTTTGAAAAATTAATTGGCTTTGATATGGGTGGAACTTCTACTGACGTCTGCCACTATAAAGGCGAATTTGAAAGAAGTTTTGAAACTGAAGTTGCTGGCGCACGCGTTAGAGCCCCAATGATGGATATACATACAGTTGCGGCTGGCGGTGGATCAATTTTATTCTACCGAGATGGACGGTTTCAAGTTGGACCAGAAAGTGCTGGAGCAAACCCTGGCCCAGCTTGCTACAGGCGAGGGGGTCCTCTAACGGTAACTGATTGCAATGTTATGCTAGGCAAGCTTCAGCCGTTCCATTTTCCATCTGTTTTTGGACCTAATGCTGATCAACCAATTGATGTATCAGTTGTCGAAAAAAGGTTTAATGAGTTTGCTGAAGAAATATCTTTAAAAACAGGGCAAAAAAGGTTGGCTCCTGTAGAATTAGCGAGTGGGTTTTTGCGAATAGCTGTATCTAATATGGCCAACGCCATCAAAAAAATCTCTGTCCAAAGAGGATATGATGTTACAAATTATGCGCTACAATGTTTTGGTGGTGCGGGAGGGCAACATGCGTGTCTTGTAGCTGATGCATTAGGTATTGAAACTATTTTTATACATCCTTTTGCAGGTGTTCTTTCAGCCTATGGTATGGGACTGGCTGAAATTCGTTGTATGAAAGAATGTCAATTCGAACGTTCTATATCTGATTTCGAAGATGCATTGGTTTTGCTTTCAGAGTTGTCAGACAAAGCTACGGACCAAGTTTTATCTCAGGGGGTACATCGTGAAGACGTAATTGTAGAGTGTAGAGCGCACTTACGACTTAAAGGCTCGCACCAGGCACTTATTGTTAGTTTTGGTAATTTGGAAGAGTTAAAACGGCGTTTTGATGAAGCTCATCGTGCTCGTTATGGATTTTCTAGTGACGGAAGAGAGCTTATATTTGAGGCTTTAAGTGTTGAGGCAATTGGTGGTGACTCTGAAATTAAAGAAACAGTTTATGAAAAGGTGAAGCAAGCGCCAGTAGCGATTGATACGGTAAAAATGACTATTCACGGGGAGTTAATAACTGCTCCACTGTATGAGAGATCATTATTGAAACCAGGACAACATATTTCTGGACCAGCAATTATAAAAGAACCTACAGGCACAAATATTATAGAGCCAGGTTGGAATGCTAAAGTTAACAAGTTCGCCCACCTTATACTAGAAAGGCAAGTTTCTTTGATTAGAAAAGAGGCCATTGGAACCAAAGCAGATCCAATTATGCTGGAAGTTTTCAATAGCTTGTTCATGTCGATAGCTGAACAAATGGGAGCAACTCTTGCTAACACTGCTTATTCTGTGAATATTAAAGAGAGGCTTGATTTTTCTTGTGCACTCTTTGACCCTATGGGTGGACTAGTGGCTAATGCTCCTCATGTTCCCGTACATTTAGGAAGTATGTCTGGGTCGATTAAATCAATAATTCGACAGAATCCAAATATGAAACAAGGCGAAGTTTTCGTACTAAATGCACCATTTAATGGAGGCACTCATTTACCCGATGTGACTGTTATTACCCCAATCTTTGATGATAATGGAGAAGTTATTTTCTTTGTAGCGTCACGCGGTCACCATGCCGATATAGGGGGTAAAACCCCCGGATCAGCACCTCCTGACAGTCAAACTATTGAAGAAGAAGGTGTGTTAATTGATAATTTTAAGCTGGTAGAGGATGGCAAATTTAGAGGGCAAGAAACGAGAAAGCTTCTGAGTTCTGGGAAATACCCCTGCAGAAATATTGAGGAAAACCTAGCAGATTTAGCAGCGCAAGTTGCTGCAAATGAGACAGGGGTTCGAGAAGTAAGAAAGATGACTGAGCAATTTGGAGTTCAAGTCGTACATTCCTATATGCGGCATGTGCAGGACAATGCTGAAGAATGTGTTAGACAGGTTATAACCAGACTGAAGGGTGGAGAAAGTGAATATGAATTAGATAATGGCGAATTCATAAGAGTATCAGTAAGCGTAGATAGAGACGAAAGAACAGCCAAAATAGATTTTACAGGGACAGCTGCGAAAGACCCGCTCAATTATAATGCACCATTGGCCGTTTGCCATGCTGTGGTATTATATGTTTTCCGCAGTTTAATCGGTGCAGAAATTCCATTAAACGAAGGATGTTTTCGTCCATTAACAATCATTGCCCCAAAGGGAAGTATGATACATGCTGAATATCCCTCAGCGGTCATTGCTGGAAATACAGAGGTTAGTCAGTTAATGTGTAATGCTCTTTTGCAAGCGCTCGGAATTATGGCTGGAAGCCAGGGGACAATGAATAATTTTGTATGGGGAAATGATGATATGCAAAATTATGAAACGATCTGTGGTGGAAGTGGGGCAGGTTTAAATTTTAATGGATGTTCTGCTGTTCAAACTCATATGACTAACACGCGAAGTACAGATCCTGAGATTTTAGAATTTCGTTTTCCAGTAAGGGTTGAAGAAATATCCATCCGTGTTGGCTCTGGTGGCAATGGAAAATTTACAGGTGGTGACGGGATAACTCGACGTTTGCGTTTTTTGGAGCAAATGACGGTAACGACCTTGTGTTCAAATAGGCGCGTTCCACCAAGGGGTTTGAACGGGGGTAAGAACGGAGAGATAGGACGCGAGTGGATTGAGCGTCAAAATGGAAGTGTCGATAGGCACAATGGTAATGATAAAAACGAATTATATCCTGGTGATGTGTTTGTAATGCAGACTCCCTCTGGGGGTGGCTTTGGCATTAAAAGTTAAAGTCTAAATTTTGAAATAAATATCCAACTAAGAAATTATTATATCATCAATAGCTTTTGGGTGGGCTGTTAGAGGTTCCCATCCAGTATCAGTCATAATAACGCTATCTCCGACTTGAGCTCTAAAAGTTTCTCCCGAAACAGACCCGTCCACTGCAAAAACCATTCCTGGTTTCAAGATGGTTTTATCTCCAGTTACCAATTGAGGGTTTTCTAAAAAACTGAAGCCTGTAGCGCGGCCGCAGCGGAAAGGATAATCAAAACCGGCATCTTGAATCACTGTTGCGTAAGCAGCATGCACACTTTCTGCTGTCACGCCAGGTTTGAGAACGTCTAAGGCAGCTTTCTGGCTTGCTATGGCAACTTCATAAATCTGGATTTGGGATTTATCAGCAATTCTATCAATCCAAAAGGTCCTATCAAATCCAAGTTTAAATTTGTGAAAATTTGTCATTCCACAGAAGCAAAGAAATACGGGCTCACCCGACTGCATTATTCGAGTGCTAGCTCTGTGGTGAGTTTTAGTTATAGCGTCCCCAGACGCCATGATTTGTAAAAAATGAGTGTTTGGGGACATAAATTTATCTTCATAATTACTTTCTAATATTTCAGCTGCTTTTTTGGTCCCAGCATTTGATGTGGCCAGTGCCACTTCGTATTCTGCAACGCCGTTGCTTATTGCTTCACGACCTGCTGCCATCATCGCAGTTGCTACTTTACCCGCATCACGTGCTATTTTGAGCTCTTCATCTGATTTTATCATTCTCATAGTACTAAGAATTGGAGTTACAGATGAAATTTTGTCATATGACACCTCTATGTCTATATATCTCCTTACGACTGGTGGCATCTGATCTGGTTCAATTGCTATACGCCTGGATTTTTTTAAAACTTTTGGTAATTCTTCTCTCCATTCATCTCCCATACCATCATTCCAAGCTGATATTCGGTCTACACAAGCAGTTTCTTCAGCTGTGTTAAGATCTATCGTGGGGGTTATAAGAAGAGTTCCATGGTCTAGTGAAATGATAAGCAAGGTTGGCCGGCCAAATTCCATATGAAGATAGTCATAATAGCCGCATAGGTAATAAACGTTATCTTCATCCGTTATTATTGCGGTATCTATATCATTTTCTTGAAGCTTGCTTTTTAGTGTGGTCAGGCGGTTTTCAAATATTGTCATCCGGAATTTATCCTTCCGTCGAAAGGCGGTTTTTTACAAGATTAGCCCAGAAATCTGCACCAATTGGTAAAAGATCATCATTAAAATCATAATCGCTGGAATGAAGCGGTTTATTGTTCGCTCCATCCATTCCATTTCCTAAAAGGAAAAAACAACCGGGTACGGCATTGCTAAAATGGGCAAAGTCTTCTGAGAAACTCATAGGTTTACAGTCAGTGATTTTAAGGCCACTTTTTTTTGCAGTTTTAAAAACTGCTTCGGTAGGTTTAATATGATTAATCGTTTCTATAAATTCAGTTTCAAAAAACACTTCTATTTCGATGTCATGTGCAGACGCTATGCCGCTAGCAATTTGGTTTAAGTAAAGTTCTATTTTTTTTCGATCATCAGGCCGTCTTGTTCTTACATCACCTTTTATAATAGTTTCACTAGCCAATACATTTCTCTGTCCATTAGAAATAAATTCAGTCGCTGAAACAACTGCGCCTGATCCAGGAGCAATTCTTCTAGAAATAATAGTCTGGAGGGATTGGACAACCTCGGCTCCAATAGTAATTGCGTCTCGCCCCAATTGCGGCATTGAGGAGTGCCCGCCCATCCCTCTTATTTTAATTTCAAAGAGGCTTTCAGAAGAACAAATTATTCCAGTCCGTGTTAATAATTCTCCAGTTGGAACTCCTGGAATGTTATGAATGCCATAAATTTCTTCAATAGGAAAATTTTTCAACAGTCCCTCGTCTATCATGGCTTTAGCACCCAGTCCGAGCTCTTCATTTGGTTGAAAAATAAAAACTATAGTTCCTTTGAAATTCACATTAGAAGAAAGTCTATATGCGGCTCCCAAGAGCATCGCCATATGACCATCGTGACCACAAGCATGCATGACACCTGTATTTTTCGATATGTAACTATGAGTATTCGTTTCTTGAATTGGCAAAGCGTCCATATCGGCTCTAAGTCCAATTGCTTTACCGCCATCACCGCCACGAAGGACGCCAATTATACCTGAACCACATTGAACATCTAGTCCGAGCTCTTTTAAATAGTTAGCTATTTTGCTTTTGGTTCTTTTTTCTTGGAAACCAAGCTCTGGGTATTTGTGGAAATCACGGCGAATTTTTTCTAAGTTTTCGAGTTGTAAAGCCATTGAAGCTATCTAGATGCAGTTTAAAAAATGTTATCAGATTTCTGTTCTTTGTTATCTACGAGGACCATCATAAGACCTCGTAGACTTTTATAGTTTACTATCCAGCGTCTCCCCAAATCCCGTGAAATTCATACGCTATTGCTTTTGTATCGCCAACCACCCAAGCATCATGCCCAGGATCGATTGCATATGCATCTCCTGCAGTATAAGTGATTTCTGAGCCATCGTCATGGCGGCAAGTGATAGTTCCTTCGACAATAACTCCTAAGTGTTTAGCTTGGCAGCTTTCTGTGCCTACTAATGGCTTAATATCTTTCGACCATACCCAACCTGGTTGAGCTGCAATTTTCATTACTCTGTTACCGCCCACATTCACAACTTCCACTTTAGCATTATTGGGCTCCATTACTTCAGCGGCTTCGGTGGCAAAAGTTTTCTTTTCTACTGATGACATATTTATGCCCTCCCTTTGTGATTAATTAATGTCATTTTTACATAACAAAGCAAAGTTTCCCAAACTTTATTTTTTCGTGTCATAAATATTGTCTGTTAAAAGTGAAGAAAATTTACTTATAAAATAAAATATAAATTTTTTCTTTTTGTGTGAAATTAGTTATATTTTTTGATGCTTTTTGTAATTAAGAGTGATATTTTACAATTGAGAGAATTGGATATGAAACTTAAACTGCATCACATAAATTTGTGTACCTCCAATGTGAAAGACATGGATAAATTCTATCGAGAAGTTCTCTGCTTGGGTGATGATGAACCTAATAAATTACCACCAATCAATCAAAACCTTGGATTAGTGGGCGATGTTTCATTTGTTACTGATGGTGATGTCCAGATGCACCTTACAAAAAAGGATATTCTGAATTCTTTTCGTTCTGGTCAGACAGTGAACCCTTTAGAACGCGGACACATAGCCTATAGAACTGATGATATTGAGGCCTTTAAATTACATCTTGATGACTTGGATGTTCCATATTCAGACTGGGGCAGTGATGCAGTAAAAGGGTGGCATCAGGTTTTCTTCTATGATCCCGAGGGAAACGTTATCGAGGTCCACCAGATAGTAATAGATTAAGCTACTTAAAACTCGTCAGCTGTTTTAGTTTATAATTAGTCGACTTGGCAATGTTGTTGGAAAATCTGATCGGATTGAAACAACTTTGCTCTCGCTACGCGGTTACAATTTTGAATCAATAAAGCATTGCAGTTGTGGCGGTTTGAAAGAAACATGTTTATTTTAAGTTTAAAATTTGTTTACAGAACTCTAATATCTAACCAGTAAGAAAGTTGTGTACTTTCAATGCTATTATTCTATTTCCACCAAGATTTAGTGAACTAGCTGTTTTGAGTCGTAGACAAATTTAGCATCGTCAAAGGTTTGAAGGATAGTCTCAATTGCGTGGGCTTCGTCATATGCAAACACCAGTTGGTCACCTACCTCTTCGTAATGACCATTAACATATCCTACCAAATAAGGTTTGAGTTCTTTTCTAAACATCGCTTTCTCCACTTTATACCTTGTTCGGTTTATGAAAGAAAATGGATCAATTTGGATTTGAATAAAGCTGAATTAAGCATAAAAAAAATAATAAAAAAGGAATTTTCCGATAATTCTTGATACAAATGGATGGCAAGTGTTGCTGTAAGTTTGCGATAATACGGGTTTTACCATTAAAATTTAGAAAGACCGTGGCATGCCGAGAACATGTTCTGCAATATACGATAATATTAAATTAGTAGATATTGGAGCTACTTGATAAAGTCGTGTTTCTCTAAACTTTCTTTCGATATCATACTCGTGAGCGAACCCAAAGCCTCCGTGGAACTGAATACAAGCATTTGCTGCCTCCCAACTTGCTTTTGCCGCGAGGTACTTTGCCATATTTGCTTCTGCAGCACAGGGTAAATCTGCATCGTAAAGTTGGCTTGATCGAAATCGCATTAAATCTGCTGCCTCAATTTCGATATAAGCCTCCGCTATTGGAAACTGAACTCCTTGATTTTGACCAATTGGACGTCCAAAAACCTCTCGCTGGCTGACATATGAGGTTACTTTGTCAGTAAACCAATAACCATCCCCAATACATTCTGCTGCTATTAAAATCCGTTCAGCATTCAATCCGGTTAGAATATACTTAAAGCCTTTACCTTCTTCTCCTATCAAGTTTTCAGAAGGTATTTCCAAATTTTCAAAAAATAATTCGTTTGTCTCGTGATTTACCATATTTTGGATTGGACGAACGGTCATCCCCGACTTCATTGCAGATTTTATATCTACTAAAAAAATTGATAAACCATCAGATTTTTTTGATACTTCTTCTAAAGGAGTGGTTCGTGCCAGAAGAATCATCAGATCTGAGTGTTGAACTCGGCTAATCCATACCTTTTGACCATTAATAACGTAACGATCGTCCTTCTTAATAGCTTTTGTTTTAATCTTTGTTGTGTCTGTTCCCGTTGTGGGCTCTGTTACTCCCATAGACTGAAGTCGCAATTCACCACTCGCTATTTTTGGAAGATATTTTTCGCGTTGCTCTCTAGAGCCAAAGCGAACAAGGGTATTCATATTATACATTTGACCGTGGCAGGCTCCTGAGTTGCCTCCGGCTCGATTAATTTCTTCCATTATAACTGTTGCTTCAGTAAGGCTAAGGCCGGATCCTCCGTAATCTTCTGGAATTAATGCTGACATCCAACCTTCTTTTGTGAGAGCCTCAACAAAATCTTCTGGATACTCTTTTTCGGCATCGATTTTTCGATGATATTCTGCGGGAAATTGATCACATAAGGATCTAACACCCTGTCTAATCTCTAGATGCTTATCTTTATAATTTTCCAACATAATGCCAATTTTATCGCTTACCAGTTTAGTAAATACTTTGACATACAAAATAAACTATACCAACACCGATGCCCATAATTAGTGAAATCAAAATAAAGCTGATTGCTAAGCCTTTTAAATTACCTTTTTCTTCAGACATCTTTCCTAAATCCTTTCAAAAAAATCTATTAAAAAAA
>JAQWIK010000108.1 GCA_029248915.1 Paracoccaceae bacterium
TAACAATAGTTTCAACGATTTTGCCTTTAAAGCTGGCAGGTCAGAAGGGCAGATCGCCAGGCTGGAAAAGTTACAATTTTTAGTGATTTCCTTAATGCCCTCTGCAATTGAATGACCCATACCTAACTTCGAATCTCGCACTAAAACTGTGGTTGCGTTAGTTTTGGAAATAATTGCTCTACGCTTGGTATTGGTTGATGGAACTGTTATAAATACAGGAAGTTTTAAACTTAGAGCTTCATTTGCTAATCTTTCAATTAATGGAACTCCATTGATCTTTTCTAATAACTTGTCTCTACCACGCATTCTTTTTGATGAGCCTGCGCCTAAAAATAAAAAACCAATTTTATGATAAGTCATTCCGACACCCTTATTACATAATTAGTCTAACAAAAATCACATCAATTTTAAGTTTAAAGTGATATTGGCCACCAAACGACTTCAATGGTCGCCTTCGAGCACTTAGAAGCGGATTTAAAATTCTAACTTTAGCACAATTGGAGTTTAGCGTTATGAAATCAAAAGCACAGGCCGTTGTGATTGGGGGAGGATTAATTGGTTGCTCCATTCTGTATCATTTAACAAAATTGGGTTGGTCAGATGTAGTACTATTGGAGAGAGATGAGCTAACTTCTGGTTCAACTTGGCATGCCGCAGCTGGTATACATGGGCTTCACGACAGCACAAACATAAGCCGTATTCAACACTATACAATGAATTTATATAAAGAACTTGAAAAAGAAACTGGGCAGGGATGTGGAATTTTTCAACCCGGTTCCCTTTATTTAGCGCAAACTGAAGAACGTGAACATCAATTAAAACTTCAAGCCTCAAAAGCAAAATTATATGGAATGAGTTTTCATGAAGTCTCTCGCGATGAAGCTGAAAGACTGCATCCTTTTATAAATTTAGAAGGAGTTAGATGTATTATGTGGGAACCCGATGGTGGAAATGTTGATCCATCTGGTGTCACGAACGCCTATGCCGTTGGCGCCCGTCTAAAGGGAGCTGAAATTTATCGTTTTACGCCAGTCATTGGAACGGAGCAAAATTCTGATGGGACTTGGAAGGTAAAAACAAAAAAAGGAGACATCCACACAGAGTGGGTGATTAATGCAGCTGGCTTATGGGGCAGGGAAGTTGGGAAAATGGCAAATATACATTTGCCTCTTCAACCAACCGAACACCAGTATTTTGTAACTGACACAATAGAAGAGATACAAAACTTTAAGGATAGATTACCTTCAGTCGCTGACAGAGATGGAGAGTATTATCTAAGGCAAGAAGGTCAGGGATTATTAATTGGCGCTTACGAAAAAAATTATAAATTATGGGCCGAAGAAGAAACTCCGAAGGATTTTGGCCATGATCTTTTTGACGACGACTTGGAACGAATAGAAGAAAACGTATTAAGAGCAATTGAACGAGTTCCTATTGCCGGCTCTGCCGGAATAAAAAGGGTTATAAATGGCCCAATGATATGGTCTCCTGACTCAAATGTTTTATTTGGACCAATCCCAGAAATAAAAAATTATTTTTGCTGCAACGGTGTAATTCCTGGTTTCAGTCAGTCTGGAGGAATGGGGTTAATGGCCGCTGAATGGATAATCAAAGGTGAAACAAAATATGATTTGTTTAGCTGGGATGTTGCTCGGTATGGAAAATGGGCTAACAAAAAATTTGTTAAAGAACGTGTTGGGGATCAATATGCCAATCGATTTAAAATTCACTTTCCATATGAAGAAAGATCCGCGGGTAGACCATTAAAAACAAGGCCGGCATACAATTATCAAAGACAACTTGGAGCTGTATTTGGATTGAACTATGGATGGGAGCATCCTTTGTACTTTGATGAAAATTGCAGTGAATCGTCTGGGTTCACAAGGCAAAATTGGTGGCACTCAGTTGGTCGCGAAGCGAGGATGCTTCGCAGTAATGTTGGTGTAATCGATATCTCAAATTTTGCTAAATATACTTGCAAAGGTCCAAGAGCTGAAAATTGGTTGGAATCAGTTTTCGCAAACAAGATACCAAAAAAAATTGGTCAATCTTGTTTGACACCACTAATTAGCATTTTCGGTGGAGTTGCTGGAGATGCAACAATAACGCGTATTTCAAAAGAAGAATTCTGGGTTGTCAGCTCAGGAGTTTCTGAGAGATATCAAAAGCGCTTCTTTAACAGCGTGAAACTTCCGAAAAACACTATTTTTCAGAGCCAGACAGACAAAATGTGTGGCTTCAATATCGCAGGACCAAAATCGAGAGAAATATTGCAGCGATTAAGCAATCAAGATCTATCAAATAAAAATTGGCCATTCATGCGGTCGGGCATTCTTTCGATAGCTGGAGTTTCTTGTTTAGCTCTTAGAATTTCATTTACTGGAGATTTAGGGTGGGAGATTTATTGTGATACCAATAAACAAAAAATTGTTTACGAAGCTCTACTTCAAGAAGCAATCAATGAAAAAGGAGGGCCCGTTGGAAGTAGAGCTCTGATGTCGTTACGGATTGAGAAGGGATATGGAAGTTGGAGCAGGGAGTATAGCCCTGAAGTTTGGCCTCACGAATGTGGATTAGACAAGTTATGCAAATTGGATAAAGATTTCTTAAATAAGCAAGCTTTAGTGGATAATCTCAAAAAAAGACCAAGAGAAAATTTAGTCTTGATACATTTAGATGAAGAAGATTGTAACTTATCAAAAGCCGATGCAACTGGCGGCGAACCAATTTTTAAAAATGGAAAAGGTTTGGGCAGAGTTACGTCAGGTGCATATGGGTACAGTGTTGGCATGTCGTTGGCTCTTGGCTACGTCAAGGATGTTGTTCCTGGAGATACTGTGGATGTGATGGTTTTGGGGCGACCTCATCGAGGAAAAATTCTTGAAGCTCCTCCATTTGACCCGGAAGGAAAAATCTTAAGAAGTTGAAGCATCATTAAATGGCGTCTATTGTAAGGGGCGAACTCTTAAAAGAGTAATTCTGTTAGCATTTCGTCCGGCAACTTCAAATCTGAAACCGTGAAAACGAAACACTTGTCCAACTGCTGGTATCATTTGCGCTTCATGAAGGACTAAACCTGCCAAAGTATTTGCGTGTTCATCTGGTAAATTCCAGTCCATTGCCCGGTTTAAATCACGGATAGTCATAGTCCCATCTAATTCGTATATGCCATCTGTATCAGGTTTAATTAATTCATTCGAGGCTGGATCAAATTCATCTGCAATTTCGCCGACAATTTCCTCCAAGATATCTTCTAAAGTAATCATTCCCTCTAGGCTGCCGTATTCATCAACAACTAACGCAAAATGAGTTCGCCTTCTTAAAAATTGACGCATTTGTTCATCTAAAGCAGTTGTGTCGGGAACAAAGTATGGCTTCATAATCACCGAACTAATATCTAAACTAAGTAATTTTTTTAGTGATGCGTCTGGGCCACTTATTTTACTGTACATGAACCTTGCCAAATCTTTGGCGTGAATAACTCCAATTATATTTTCCGGTTCATCTTTATAAACGGGTAATCTTGTATGATTACTCGACATACACTGAGCTAATATTTCTTTTGGTTCGTCTTTAAAATTGATCATTTCTATACTGGAGCGATGCAACATTATTTCTTCAACTGTCCGCTCTGATAAATCCAGAGCACCCAAAATTCGATCACGATCTTCTTTTTGAACTACCCCCTCTAGATGACCAAGAGATATTGCACCTGCTATTTCTTCTCGAACAGCCAATATAGGCTCATCCGCAGATGTTCTGACACCAAAAAGCCATAATATGCCTCTAACTAATTTTCTAACTGCTGAAACAATTGGATCAAATATACTTACTAAAAGGGCAATCGGTGCAGACACTCTGGCCGCGGCTCGCTCTGCATTTGTGATGGCATAGGTTTTTGGAAGTACTTCCGCAAAGATCAGAACAAGAACAGTCATAACCAAAGTCGCGAGAGCAACGCTGCTTTCGCCAACTAATTTGGTAAATAAAGCTGTAGCAAGGGATGTCGCTAAAATATTTACCAAGTTATTTCCCAATAGTACAGAACCTATCAATCGCTCATTATCTTCTGTAATAGATAACGCTCTCGCGGCACCACGTGATCCTTTATCAGCTTGGGTTTGGAGTTTGCCCCTCGAAGCGGCTGTCAAAGCAGTTTCGCTGCCAGAAAAAAAAGCTGACAATAATAAGAGAATAAATATGGCGGATATAGTTAGCCAAAAGGCATAGTCTAAATTCAATGACTGTAACCAAAGCATTTAATTAACCTTTATTTATAAATATTTGAGATCAACTGAGGCATGAGCGGCTAAACTAACACAATAAATGGTGCAAGTAATTAAATTTTTCAAAATAATATTTTAAACCTATCCGATAAAACTACACATTTTAACTGTAACCATAATAATGGCTACTTACTTTTGGTTGATAGAGGATGATGTTCATCTAGAGTTGATTTTAACTTGTCGTTGACTATGTGGGTATAAATTTCTGTTGTTGTAATATCAGAGTGTCCAAGAAGTGTTTGTATAACCCGT
>JAQWIK010000109.1 GCA_029248915.1 Paracoccaceae bacterium
TACTTTCTGAAGCAGTTATTTACTTCTGGAGTTGCCGCTTTCTTTGTTGGAGGATCATGGGAAATTCCAGGGTTCAGAGCCGCCGGGCTAAACTTTGATATAATGCAAGGCCCATCTGCAGAAACTGATGGAAAACGAATGGTTGCTACCTGGCTAGACGGTGGTTACGCAGTAAATTCTGCATCAGAAAGTAAAGCTGCTGCTCTTAAGTTTATTGAATTCACTGCATCCAAAGATTTTGGACAAATGTTAACAGATAAATTAGCAAATGTGGCCGCTGTTGAAGGGGCTGTTTCATCGGATCCTCTTCTTGCAAAGATTTCCGGTTTTCATAACGAAACAACGCCATACATTATGTTGGTTGGTTATCGCTTCAAAAAACCGACCGGTTCGACTTTATTGCAAAATGGATTGCAGGAGCTTTTTGCAGGCTCCAAATCGGCCACTCAAGTCTCTAAAGAAGTCTCAGACGGAATTAAAAACTCTGAGTAATATCGCCTCCCAAAGGTGTTGGGGTAGGCCTAACCAGCCTGCCCCACTTATTTTGATTTCAAAAAAGTCTTTTGTCTGAAATAATAAAAAGAAATTCTAAAAAGTGGGAATTTATGGCTCAGATTAATATGCTAGGGGTCTCTAAACGTTTTGGCGATCTAGAGGTGATTTCTGATACAACATTGGAAATAAAAGATGGTGAGTTTACGGTTTTTGTAGGGCCTTCTGGGTGTGGAAAATCAACACTCCTCAGGCTACTTGCGGGCCTAGATGAGCTGACATCAGGTGAAATTAATTTGAACAATCAAAGGATAGACCATCTTGCACCTGCCAAGCGGGGTCTAGCCATGGTGTTTCAAAGTTATGCGCTATATCCACATATGACTGTTTATCAAAATATGTCTTATGCCCTTAAGGTAGCAAAAGAACAAAAGACCGTTATCGATGAAAAGGTCAAAAAAGCTGCCGAAATCTTGCAATTAAGTGAATATTTGGACCGTAAACCAAAAGAACTTTCAGGAGGTCAGAGACAACGAGTAGCTATAGGTCGTGCAATAGTGCGGGAACCAAAAGTTTTCCTTTTTGATGAACCACTTTCAAATTTGGATGCAAAACTAAGAGTTCAAATGCGGATTGAGTTAACAAAACTGCATAAAAAATTAAAGACAACAATGATTTACGTGACCCATGATCAAGTAGAAGCTATGACTATGGCTGACAAAATTGTCGTTATCAACAATGGTAGGGTCGAACAAGTTGGCGCACCCTTGGAGCTTTATAGGCGTCCCGCAAATCAATTTGTTGCAGGCTTTATAGGATCTCCCGCAATGAATTTTTTTTCTGGTGTAATTAAAGACGTGACTACAACCGGGGTACATTTTGATATAAATAATTCTGGAACTTCCATATTTGTAAAATGTCCAAGTGCTGACGTTTCTATTGGTGAAAAAATCCAATTTGGAGTTCGCCCGGAACATTTTATCTTCACAAAAAAGACAGATCAAATAATCACTGGAAAAGTCTACGCGGTAGAGCGCTTAGGCGGTGAAACTTATATATATATGAGTTCAGAAACTGAAGAGGATGTTATCGTTCACTGTAACGGCGATAGAGAGGTCAAAATTGGAGAAAAAATAGATGTTGGGTTTTCGATCGAGGACTGCCACCTATTTAATTCCAAAGGGTGGGCTATAAGGTAGTATCGATGGATAATAGCAGCTACAAACGTGCTAAAAATTTCAGAAAACTAAAAAGACAATTATGGCTATCATTTTTGCTTCTTCCGCCAGCACTAATCCTTATAACGTTCATTTTTTTACCGATGGCCTCCGCACTTTTGTACAGTGTTTACGACTGGGACGGGTTAATAAGAGGCGATTTTGTTGGTCTCGAAAATTTCAAAAAAGTACTTCTAGACCCAGACCGTAATTGGTTCTTTTTTAATGCTCTGAAAAATAATGTGCTAGTTTTTATCTCTCTAATGGTTATCCAGAACGGAACAGCCCTTGTTATAGCACTGTTCTTGGCACGTGAGCCAAAAGGCGCACGTTTCTATCAGGTAGTATTTTTTATACCAGTTATTTTATCTACCGTTATTATTGGCTTTCAATGGAAAATGTTTTTAAACCCTGTTTTCGGTCTTATCAATAAAATACTTAATGCAGTTGGTCTAAACGAGTGGGCTTTACCTTGGCTAGGCTTACCTGAAACAGCATTACCTACAATGATATTGGTAAATGCATGGGCTTGGGTAGGTTTCCCGGCAATTGTTTTTTTAGCTGCAATTCATCGTATACCCCAAGACTTAATAGAGGCAGCCCGCTTAGATGGAGGATCGGAATGGCAGATCGCAAAAGATATCATTTGGCCCCTGATGGCACCAGCGGTTACAATTATAGTCGTTTTAACCTTTATTGGATCATTTAATTGGTTTGAGTTACCATATATAATGGCTGGTTTGGAGGGATCGCCAGCATATTCTACTGATATGTTAGGCTTATTATTTTACAGAACAGCCTTTGGGTCGATCAGTGCTGGTGGAACGGAATTTGGAATTGGCTCTGCTTTAGCAGTTATTATCTTTCTGGTCATATTTGTCTTTTCTATTATTGCAACAAAAATACTAGTGGCCAGAGAAGTTGAATTGAATTGAGGTTTTAAATTTGAAAGCAACAAATTTTATCACAATTGAGAACCTACTCATCCAAATCTTTTTGGCTTCGGCAGCTATTGTCATGCTTTATCCTATTTTCATGATGGTTTTATCAGGTTTCAAAACAACTCCAGAAATCTTTATGTCACCTTTCTCAATGCCCAAGAAATTTAATATCGAAAACTTTCAAGTAATTTGGGAAAAAACCAATGTGCCGCGTTACTTTTTGAACTCAATAATAGTTACGGTATCTTCAATCGCTTTACTTTTAATAACTGGAACAATGGCAGCCTATGCCATTTCAAGATATAAATTCAGAGGCGCCTTGATGGTTTCCCTATTTTTTCTTTCTGGTTTAATGTTGCCGTTACGATTAGCTATAATCCCCCTCTTCATCCAGTTAAAATATCTAGGACTTATAGATAGTCTTTTGGGATTAATTTTTATCTATACGGCAATGAGCTTACCAGCCACAGTTTTCATTTTAACGGGTTTTTTACGTTCCTTGCCAAAAGAGCTTGAGGATAGCGCACGCATGGATGGAGCTAGCGAGTTGCGAATTATGCTGGATATTATGGTCCCCTTAGTTTCTCCTGCATTAGTAATTGCTGGAATTTATAGTGCTGTTCCAATTTGGAATGACTTTTTCTTTCCATTAATTTTTATACAATCACCAGAATGGAAAACACTAGCCCAGGGACTTACGACATTTTTTGGTGAATATAGCATAAATTATGGTGTTTTATATGCTGGTCTTTCGTTAGCATCGTTGCCAATGATTTTTATTTTTATAGTTCAATCTCGAAGATTTATCGCTGGAATGACTGCTGGCGCTTTAAAATAAGAGCTAGATTTTAAGTTTCAAAAACCAAAAAACCAATTCAAGAGTGTCTACATAGTATGGGCCACTAAAAATTCCTCAGCTTTTTTAAAAATTAAAGTTTTTCTATCCTCACTCATTCTGCTGAGTACTCTGGTTTGGAAAGATAAGCGTGGGTTTGAAGAATAAAAATCAATATTTTTCTCAATGAACCTCCAATACAGGCCGTCAATTACGTCACACCAAGCGCCCCTCTCATAGTTACTCATTTTTAAAATATAATTAGAACTGCAGGTATATGGTTTTGTCGACATTAAACCCCCATCAGAGTATGTCGCCATACCAAAAACGTTAGGTATCATGACCCAATCAGACGCATCAATGTACATCTCCATAAACCATTTATAGGTATATTTTGGATCTATTTCACACATATTCATTAAATTACAGATCACCATAAGCCTTGGTATATGATGGCTATATCCATCTTTAAGAGCAGATTTAATACAATCATCAAGTGGCAACAAACCAGTTGAACCATCGTACCAACTTTGGCTTAGTTTCCTTTGGTGGCCCCAGAAATTTGATTTTTTCTGCTTCGCACCTCTGAGTTGATAGATACCTCGCACAAATTCCCGCCATCCCAATATTTGCCTTACAAAACCTTCTATTGAGTTTAAGGGCGCTTTATTTTTTTTGAATAAGTCTAATGCCTTTTGAATTACTATATCTGGAGTGATTAGTCCGATGTTTAACATAGCAGATATACAACTATGAAATAAAAAGTTTTGGTCCTTTAGCATAGCATCTTCATATGCGCCAAAATTTGCTAATCTTTGAATTAAAAAATCGTCCAATAACTCTAAAGCTTTTAAACGTTTTACCGGAAACCAGACATTTTTAGTACTCCCAGGATGCTCAAAAAAATGTTTTTCAACTGTGGCCGCAACCGCATCATGGTACTTTGAAAGACTAAATTTTGGTAATTCTGGGATATCGGTGTTTGCTGGTATTTTTTTTCTATTTTCCTCATCAAATGACCAACGCTCACCTAAAGGATTTCCCTCATTATCAACAAGAATATTGAATTTCTTGCGTCCTACTTTATAAAAATTACCCAATCTAAAGGTTTTGTTTTTGCCATAAAGCGAGTCAAATTCTTTGCGCGAAAACAAAAACATTGGAGTTGCCGAAAGTTCATATTCAACTCCAGCCCCCTCTAAAGAAGTTAAAACTTTCTTTTCAAAAAATTTATTTTCAATTTCAAAAATATTGATACGATCAATTTTTTCTTTGTTCAAAAAATTGATAAAAAATTCTATGTAAGTTTGCTTATCTGTCCGGTCCTCTAGAGAGAAATAATCAACTTGGATACCGTTTCGTTGTAACTCGTCTTTGTATTCGCGCATAGCGCATAAATATAAGTATATTTTAAGTTTGTGATGCTTCTCATAAGTGCATAGCCCGTAATCTTCAGCCATAAACACCCTTTTACATCCCTGATCCTTTAATATTTTGGGGTCAAAAAGCTGATTACCAAGTAACAAAAAAGTGTTATTTTCCATTTCAGCTCCAAATTCTTTAATAAATGAAATGGTACTATTTAAGCGTATATCAAGGCTATTTTATGTGAGAAAAACAACTATTTAACATTTCAAAATGTAGCTAAGAGTTTTCTTTGTTTTAGGCAGTTGAATTTTTGGTAGCCCAATTATTACGCGGCACGTAGTTTTAAATTCAGCCAATGATACTAAAATAGCGTAACCGAAACTTATTGATTTTACATCAAACAAAAATTGTCTAAAATCGATCCATTATAAAATTGGTATTAGAAATGCAAAAAGCTGTAATAATTTATTCAACGACCGATGGGCAGACGAAACGAATTTGTGAATTTTTAATGCAAAAACTTGAAACAAAAATGAAAATAGATTTGTTTTCCATCGACGAAATAGATCAAATGGAGTTCAAGTTTTATGACAAAATTATTATTGGCGCTAGTATAAGATACGGCAAGCACAGTCCAAAACTTTTCAAATTCATTGAGGAAAATATTGACGTACTAAAAGCAAAATTCGCAGCATTTTTTACAGTCAATGTAGTTGCCAGAAAAGAGGGAAAAAATACCCCAGATACTAATCCCTATATGAAAAAATTTCTCCAACTATCAATTTGGCAACCAAATTTGCTTGGTGTATTTGCCGGAAAAATTGACTATCCGTCTTATAAATTTATCGACAAACAAATGATTAGGCTCATAATGTATATAACAAAGGGGCCAACCGACACCTCAGGAAGTTTTGAATTCACAAATTGGAAGTCTGTTGAAGACTTTAGCGACCAGATTTTACAAAACTAAAAAGCATCATCTAAATTTGTTAGAAGGTTCAAAATTTGATTGCTGAGGTTTTCGTGGATCACGAACCCATAGTGACCTATTGGGATGCATACCAGCTCCATAAACTGCAGAAACTGCCGAATTACGCATTCGATTTAGTAACCGGGTATCAGCATCTCCAACAGATGGATGCAAACCGTCATTTTCTGCAACAAGATCTTTCCAACGATTCTCACGCTCATGTCTTATTTCTTCCAGTTGAAGTTGCGTACAATTCAGCTCATTTTTGTTCAAATCGACAACTATTTCATCACCAGTTTCAATTAAAGCAATGGCACCACCTGCAGCGGCTTCGGGACCAACGTGACCAATAACCAAACCGACCGACCCACCAGAAAACCTACCATCGGTCATTAGCCCAACTACTATATTTTTTTCACGACATAATGCAGTAATCCGGGACGTCGAATCTAGCATTTCAGGCATGCCTGGGGCGCCAAACGGTCCTTCATAACGCACCACGATCATATCGAAGTTTTCAAACATCTCAGCCTGAGAGTCTAACGCTTTCAATAATTCCTGTTCTCCATCAAAAACTTTGGCAGTCCCTTTAAACATGTTATTTTCTAAGCCACCTTCAACCCCGGCTAGCTTTAGCACTGCACTGAACTCTGGTGATAAATTCCCACCTAAAACACGTAATCCACCTGTTTCTTTAAAAGGTTTTTGAACAGAATAGATGACATCTTCATCAGGTGAAGGTGGATTCAATCGGGTGACTTGTTCAAAAAGGGTCTCGCCTGTGCATGTCAAAGTCTCGCCATTTAGTAATCCAGCATCCATCAATTCCTTTACTATTACTTGCATGCCGCCTTTAGCATCTATATCCACCATAGAATATTTCCCAAAAGGCCGTGCATCTATAACCACCGGGATAACATTTCTTGACAAATTATTAAATTCTTCAGGATTCATTATTTCATTTGCAAAGTCTGTGTACCCAGCAGCTCTTGCTAATTCAGGCGCGTGCAGAAGAACATTAGTTGAACCGCCAACGGCCATAGCGACAATTATTGCATTTCGCAGAGAGTCTCTGGTAACTATATCTCTTGGAGTTATATTTTTGTCGATCAAGTTAGCCAAGTAATTAACCAATTCAGCTGGAAATTCTTCAAGGCGTCTTTCATCTTGAGATGCTGGTGAAATCATATGCAATGGTTGCATGCCAACCACACCAATAAACGTTTGCATAGTATTGTATGTAAACATTCCACCACAACTTCCAAAACCTGGGCAGGCTTCTTGTGCAATTCTACTCTTTAATTTTTCATCATCACTTCCAGCCATCTGATAAGCAGTAATTAAGTCAATGCTTTCCCCAGTTTCTGAGTCAGTGCCAGGTCTTATCGATCCATCAGACATCAAAATTGCTGGCCTGTTGTGTTCCAATATAGCAGCGAGTGTACCAACAGGCGGCTTGTCACATGCAACAACTGCAATCACCCCTTCTAATCCGGTTGCACTAAGATGCTCTGATAAACTATCGTTGGTAACTTCCCTTCCAATCAAGGAATATCTCATCTCCTTTGTGCCATTTCTAATTCCATCAGAGGTGGCAACCGTAAACTCTGGTTGAATTAATCTCATTTTTAATTGGCCAGGTTTACTACCAACCCTATCTTTGAGAGCATCATGAATAATCCCGACTTTTTGTGCCACACCAATATAACACTGGGAATCACCCTTATTTCCAACCACCCCAACGGATGGTTCGTGAATAAGTCCCAAATCAGTACCTAATTCTCGTGCAATACCGTATGTTTGAGAATTTCGACCAGGGTTTTTGTCAATCAAAACTGTATTTGAATTCTTCATTTTTTCTCCATTGAGACTTAAATATAACTTTTTAATATCTGCGGATTATTTTAATTTTAAGTTTCTCTTTTAACAAATTGAACATCTAAGATTCTGCAAGTCAAAATTGTATAAAAATACTGTAATAAAATTACCTGGTACCCGTGGGCGGACTCGAACCGCCACGCCCGAAGGCCACAGATTTTAAGTCTGTTATGTCTACCATTCCATCACACGGGCCAGGTGAAGCGACATTACTTATATTGTCCGGAGTGTCTAGTATAAAGAATAGTCCAATCTAAATTTATCAAAGATTTTTAAACTTTTCATTATTAAGACATTTAAAAAAGTAAGACAAATTTGACTTAAATTTAACTTGACTGCTTTTATTGAAACATTACACCCAAATTTATGTTTCCAATTCGCGATCATAATCCTTCTCTTCGTTTCCCCTATATAACTTATGCATTAATTATAATTAATACTTTAATATTTTTAAGCTATTGGGGTATTTTGGGCGACCCAAATAAAATTAACTCGTTATTTCAAGACTGGGCACTTGTACCAGCAAGTATTAGCGAGGGACGCGACTATTTAGGATTATTAACGTCCATATTTTTTCATGGTAGCTTCATGCACTTACTTGGAAATATGCTATTTCTCTACATTTATGGCGATAACCTAGAAGATAAAATGGGACATTTTTGGTTCTTAGTTTTCTATTTGTTGGCAGGAATATTCGCGAACCTTACGCAATTTGCAGCAGATCCCTACTCTAATATTCCTGTAATAGGAGCTTCGGGAGCAGTTGCAGCTGTTATGGGTGGTTACTTGCTCCTGTTTCCGAAAGCCAGAATTGATATTTTATTTATTTTCATCATTATTTTTAAAATTATACCAATCCGAGCATGGGTTGTCTTGGGGATTTGGTTTACCTTGCAACTCTATAATGGTTTAGCCGTACCGGGTTCAGTGAGTGGAGTTGCCTATTGGGCACATATAGGTGGATTTATTTTTGGTGTTTTGGCGACTTTTTCTACCTGGAAAAAACTAGGTGGAAAAAAGTTTTGGTCAAAAAATCACGGTGCTCCAGACCACAAAGAAGCTAATTATTCTTTTAAACGTACGAGTATACCCAAAGTAAAAAGGTAATCATTCCCGTATAATTTTTGCAAATTTGTTAAATTGAACTTCAGACGCCGCGATTATATTACCATCTATTAAGGGATCTCCCGCAGTAGAAATGGACTCAACCATAGCTCCTGCCTCTCTGGCAATAATCACGCCAGCGGCAATATCCCAATTATTAAGATTACGCTCCCAGTAGCCCTCATAACGTCCAGCTGCAACATATGCTAAATCCAGTGCTGCAGCACCGTATCGGCGCACTCCGGAACAATTAGGCATTAGTTTTTTAAGGTCGTTTATTGTCTCTGGCAAATCTTCAATTCTGCCCGAGAATGGAATGCCTGTTGCATATAAGCTGTCTGCAATACTATGGCGAGCTGAAACACGGAGCCTAGTTTCATTCATCCAAGCACCTATTCCCTTCTCAGCTAAAAACATTTCATCTTTACAAGGATCATAAATGACTCCAGAAATAATTTCACCCTTGTGTTCTAGTGCTATAGAGACTGCCCAGTGAGGCAAACCGTGTAGAAAGTTAGTTGTTCCATCAAGCGGGTCAACAATCCAACGACGGGTGGGATCTTTACCCTCTTCTTCATCACTTTCCTCGCCAACCCAACCATAAGTTGGCCGCGCTTCCATAAGCTCATCCCGAATTATTTTTTCAGCAGCAATATCAGCACGGCTGACAAAATCACCGGCACCTTTACGAGATACTTGTAAGTTTTCGACTTCCCGAAAATCTTTTGATAAAGAACGCCCTGCTTTGCGAGCAGTCTTCAACATTATATTTAAGTTCGCACTGCCTGGCACATGGTTCTCCAAAGTACAGATTATAAGTTTCTATACTTTCTCAGCGCCTAAAAGCCAAGAGACCTTTGTTTAAAAGAATTCTTAACAAATCAACCAAAAATAGCACGTGTGATGACTACGCCAGCCCAAGCTGAAACACCCGTCAAAACGGCACCCCAGGTGACGTCAATCATCACCATAGTTGGTGACCATGCTCGTAGGGTAGCAAAATTTGTGAACTCGTAAGTCCCGTAGGCAAGAATACCGAGTAACGCGCCCGCCATTAAAGCTTGCGTTGGGTTTCCAGAATTGAAGGCAGGCCAAGATGCAAAGAATAACACGCCACCCACGTAAAAAAGGTAAAATATTGCTGCTGGTCCCATTCTGGGATCTTCCAAAAGCCAGTCGCCAAGATTTGATGAAAAAAGCGGGAATAAAACGCGTTTTAACATAACTATGTCTAGAGCTAAAAACACAACTGCCGTTGTAAGATACAGGGTTAGGATTTGAATAGGTGTCACCTTGAAAAGAATTCTTAAAGATTAAATAAGTCGCTAATCTAAAAGAGCAAGAAAAATTAACGCATAACTCACTATAGATTTGATTTTAAAAATAATTATGGTTTCTTATGTTTTATGCTTTTAGTGGGTGTGCGACTGGGAATGTTTTTTTTCTTTTCTTTTCTGATCAACAACAACCTCAATGTTAACCTCACCGGCTTTTTCAAACAAAAGTGTTACCGGAATGATTTTTCCATTTTCAAAAGGCTCTTTAAGCCCCATAAACATGATATGCTCTCCACCACGAACAAGGGCATGTTCTTTCATGGCACCTATTTCAATTCCTTTATCAATATGCATCATTTTCATGACACCATTATCACTTTTTAAATGCGTGTGAAGCTCAGTCTTTTTGGCAATATCAGAATACACACTTATGAGGCGATCATCCTTTTTAGAATGGTTCATTATCTTCATGTAGGCTGCGCCTGCTTTGGCAAGAGGTCCAGTTGACCTTGCATAAGAATCAGAAACCATAATTGGTCCAGCGCTCAGACTTGACGATAGTGTAAAGAAAAATAAAAGGGCCTTAAAAAATGATTTTATTTTCACTTATTCAACCGCTCTTATGATCCAAACATGAAAAAAAATATGACACTATAATTTCTGGTGTCTTAGTTAAGCCTCTTGGGCTTTTGCTATTTCTTTTTTAACTTTTAAAGCATTAGCAGACAATTCGATATCCTTAGCTTTTGCTAGGAAGGCGTCTAAACCACCTCTGTGGTCAACAGTACGCAGTGCTGCCGCAGAAATTCTTAATTTTACAGAACGCCCTAGAGTCTCAGATTGAAGAGTTACATGATTAAGGTTAGGTAGAAACCTTCTGCGTGTCCTATTCTTAGCATGACTTACATTGTTTCCAGTCATTGGACCTTTACCTGTTAGTTCACAACGGCGCGACATTATAACTTCCTAACTTTAACTATAAAGACATCACTTGTTCAAAGATTTATGCAATGAGCAATCTAACACACTTTAGTTTGTTTCAGTGCTTCTATGGATATTCTGTATGCTCGTCAAGCACCTTCAAGCGAAAAAAAATATAATAATTTAGCAGATATTATTATGAAAAAGTAAGCTTTTAAAATAAAATTAATTTAGCCCAACTCACCCTTTTTAATTGAGATTTCTTGTAATATTTGATTGGCCGCCAGAGCTAAATTTTTCTTTCCCGAAGCAACTTCTTCAGCAATCTTTGAAAGGTCTCCTTTAACAGGATCTTTTTCTAAAACTGATAATAATTGATATTTAACATCCTCTAATAGCCAAAATTTGGATTGATCAGTACGATTAGTCTGAAAATAACCTTTTTCCCGACGCCACCCTACTAGATCAGAAATGACCTCCCATGTTTCGCTAATTCCGTTTTTCTCAATAGCTGAGACAGTCATAGCCTTTGGGAAACCTTCTGGATCCTGAGGACGTTTTCTGAGCAATCGAAGGGCTCCAGAGTAGTCAGCACAAGTTCTAGTTGCTTGATCCTTTAATTCTCCATCAGCTTTGTTTACTAAAATAATGTCTGCCAGCTCCATTATACCTCGTTTAACACCCTGTAGTTCGTCGCCACCAGCCGGAGCAAGAAGCAGAGTAAAAATATCACAAATTTCAGAAACAATAGTTTCAGATTGTCCAACCCCGACAGTTTCAATTAATATCACATCAAACCCTGCAACCTCACATATCTTTACGGTTTCACGAGTCCGTCTGGCTACCCCACCCAAATGCGTTTGGCTAGGAGACGGTCGGATAAAGGCCGCAGGATTTCTGGCTAAAAGAGTCATCCTGGTTTTATCGCCGAGAATAGACCCCCCTGATCTTACAGAGCTAGGATCTACCGCGAGAACTGCAACACTCAATCCAAAATCAGTAAGATACGATCCAAAAACTTCAATGAAAGTCGATTTGCCCACACCTGGCGTACCCGAAAGCCCTATCCGGATTGCCTGTTTTTTTGACTTTTTTTCAAGCAAGGTGATGAGAGAAACAGCAGATTTTCTATGATCGTCGCGTGAACTCTCCACTAATGTAATAGCTCTGGATAAGGCTCGCCTATCCCCTGCCATTAAACTTTCAGCCATTTTGTTAAAGTCAGTCATTTTGACCAGTTTCCGCGTAAACTTAAAATTGTCGGTTGACCTTATCCTGCTTTTCTTGCCTTGTTTAGCCTGAAATTATTAAGCTGGATAGGTAAGTTGTAGTTTAGTTATGAAAAACAAACAAAAACTTTTCGTTGTCTATTGCATATGCGCGTTGATTATTTCTGCAAATGCTCTTTCTGCAAAAACAGAAAAATATAGCTTTGACGTTTTCCTATGGGGAATAAAAGTCGGAGAACTCGTTTATTCTATCAAAAAAGTATCCAATGAATATGATATTTCGGGCCTTTTAAAGTCCAAAGGTCTCGCCAGAGTTATTACTAAGTATAAATTTGCAGCCCAGACACAAGGAAAACTCTCCGATTCAAAATATTATCCCACTTCGTACAGTGAAAATTCTGATACAGGTCGCAGGAAAGAACAGAAATCTATAACTTACCAAAATATGGTACCAAAAATAACTTCTGCAAAGGCCCCCAAACTTCATTGGGCCAAGCCAAAATCGCAAAAAGGAACTGTAGATCCGATGACAGCGATTCATTTAGTTATGGGTGATAGAATTGAAAAAACACTCTGCAAGCAAAAATTTAATCTCTTCGACGGAGCTCGCCGAATAGAAATTATTTTGTCAAAAATTAATATCCAAAAAAATTCTGCACAGTGTCGTGGTCAATATATACGTCAAGAAGGCTACACAGATGAAGAGATGAAGGAAGGCAAAAATTTTCCGTTCACGATAGAGTACATTAAGCGAGATGAAATTTATGCCGTGGAAAGTTTGGAGATAAAAGCTTTACGCGGGCGGACAAAATTTACTAGACGTTAAACTATCTTGGACACAAAGTTACCCATATTTAAAGTTTTAGACGAGCTGATAGAAAAGTTGGTTAGAACAAAAAGAGTTGTTTTAACAGCACCACCCGGTGCAGGAAAATCAACAGCTATTCCAATCAGTCTAAATAAACATCCTGCCTTTGCAAAAGGAAAAATAATAGTACTGGAGCCTCGGCGCCTTGCTGCAAAACAAGTTGCCTCACGAATGGCTGAAACACTGGGCGAAAAGATTGGAAGAACGGTAGGATATCGAATTAGAGGTGAAACCAAATGTGGTGAACAAACGAAAGTTGAGGTGGTAACGGAAGGCATATTAATTAGGATGATCCAAGAGGATCAACAACTGATAGGTGTATCCACCGTAATATTTGATGAATTTCATGAAAGGAGTTTAAATGCAGATTTAGGGCTCGCTTTTTGTCTTGAAATAGCAAGTATTCTAAGAGTTGATTTAAAAATCTTAGTTATGTCGGCAACATTAGAAATAAGTGCTGTTTCCAAACTAATGCAAAACGCTCCAATAGTTTCATGCGAGGGCAAAAGTTTTCCTGTAACCCCCAGATGGCAAACAAAACCTGTGGTTCACGACCAGTTCATGAATAAGCTGCTAACTGACGTGATACTGGCGGCAATTGATGAAAACAAAGGCAGTATACTTGTTTTTTTACCAGGAGAGCTTGAAATAATTAAATTGCAAGCCTCTTTAAAAAATGAGGTGCCGGATAATTGTCACGTACTCCCACTTTATGGGAGGTTAGAATTTAAAGATCAGCAAAAAGCAATAAAACCAATGTTAGATGGAAGAAAAATTGTTCTGGCAACAAATGTTGCAGAAACTTCTTTGACCATTGAGGGAATAGAGACGGTTATAGACAGCGGTCTTTCAAAAAGATCCATATATGAAGCAAGCTCTGGTATGGCCCGTTTGGTGACCCAGAAAATATCTAAAGCAGAAGCCAAGCAAAGAATGGGTAGAGCTGGAAGATTGAGTCCTGGGATTTGTTACAAACTATGGTCAAAGGCTCAGGATGGTAGTTTCCCAGATTTCGCACCATCTGAAATTGAAAATTCAGATTTAACCTCATTTGCTTTGGAACTTGCTCTTTGGGGTAGCAACATCAATGACCTTGCCTTATTAACAAGGCCAAATGAAAAATCACTTTCAGAAGCTTATAAAGTTCTACAGATGCTTGGGGCAGTAAATGAAAAGCTCCAAATTACCAAACATGGTCGACTACTATCAAAAATACCATTGCACCCGAGATTGGCTACTATAATTCTTGCTGGTGGAAAAGATGCTACTTTACTTACATCAATTCTTTCAAATGCGGACCCTCTTAAAAAAATAGATGGCTCAGATATTAATTTAAGAATTTCTGCAATCAAAAACTACCAACGACAAAAATCTGATTACCCGCGTGCGGTAAATAATTCCACCATGAAAACAATAATTAAAGACACTGACCAACTTTTTAAACATTTATCAAATCGGTCAAACTATACAGTTGCTCAGCTTGCGGCTCTCGCATACCCAGATCGTGTAGGAAAGCGCAGAAAAGGAGAATCTCCGCGCTATATTTTGTCAAACGGTAAAGGCGCTATAATGGCAGAGAGCGACCCTCTGAGATCTGAACCCTTTATCGTTGCATGCAACCTGGACGGAAACCTTCAAGAGGCTAAACTTCGATACTGCATTCCAATTACGTTTCCAGAAATTAAAGAATTGTTTGGCAACCAAGTTTTCTCAAAAAAAACTTGTGAATGGTCCAAGAGACAGAAAAAGATAATTGCTCAACATCAAGAGAAGCTTGGTCAATTGACCCTAAACGAGAAAAACTGGCTTGAGCCACCAAGTAATATGCTTATTGATGCTATGCTGGAAGGTGTGAGACAACTTGGGTTTTCCCATTCAGAAAGCGCCAAAACTTTTTTGGCTAGAGTTAAAATGGCAGGAAATAGTTTTCCTGATATGTCAGACATAAAATTAATGGCCACAAGAAAAATATGGTTAGCGCCGTTTTTGAACGGCATTCAATCGGCCGATGATTGGAAGAAATTTGATGATTTAGAAGCGCTTCAGTCGATCTTAAGTTGGAAAGAAATGCAATTGCTAGAAAAATTAGCGCCCGCTCATTTCATCACTCCACTTGGGCGTAAGATAAAAATCACTTACCAAAATCGGCTGCCCGAAATATCAATACGTATCCAAGAAATGTATGGTCAGAAAATTCATCCAGTGAGTGCCGGGATACCCATCAGAATAACATTCCTGTCGCCTGCGGGAAGAACAATACAAACTACTACAGATATAGTGTCTTTTTGGAACAGCTCTTACACCGATGTCAGAAAAGATATGAGGGGCCGATATCCAAAACATTTTTGGCCAGAATATCCATCTGAGTCTATACCGACTTTGAAAACAACCAAAAGAAATTAGTAGGTTGTTAAAAGTAGTTAAGTAGGTTACCATTTATACAAATGGATCAGTTTCATAAATAACATCAGTAAGATATAACCCCTGCGGAGGTGAAACTGGACCACAAGCTGATCGATCTTTTGCTTCTAAAGCTTTTTTTACATCGAATGGGCTCCAACTACCTGCTCCCACACGTTCTAAAGTTCCAACAAAACTCCGAACTTGGTTATGAAGGAAACTTCTTGCCCTCAATTGGAATCTGAACTCGTCACCAGACCAACCTGTTATGCGGTCAATTTTCAATTCATCCAATGTCTTTATAGGACTTTTAGCTTGGCACATAGATGACCGAAATGTCGTAAAATCATGTTTACCAAGCAAGTATTTAGAGGCTTCTAGCATCTTAGACAAATCAAGAGAGTGTCCAATTTGCCATACTAGACCAGCTTCATGTGTCGACGGTGCCCTTCTGACTAGGAGCCGAAATAAATATTTTCTTTCCAAAGCAGAAAAGCGTGCATGCCAATCACTATTGACCAGGGCACAATCAATTACTGCTATTGGAAGTGGCCTCAAATGAAAATTTAAGGCTTCAGAAAGCCGAAAAGGTTGCCATTCTTTATCAAGATCGCAATGCGCAACTTGGGACCTCGCGTGCACACCAGCATCGGTACGACCTGCGCCAGCTATTTTATGTTCTTTATTTTCTAACTTCGAAAGGGCAGTTTCAATTGAACCTTGCACAGAAACTTGGCTTCGCTGACGCTGCCATCCAACAAAAGGAGAGCCGTCATATTCAATTTTTAAGGCATATCTGGGCATATCTGCGGATAACTCAAATCAGACTTGAAGGAAAGTGGGCAATATTCCAATTGGTACAATGAAAATATAGAACTAATTTGAACTTTTTATGGACCCACTCGGCATATCCCAGGCCCCAGAAATCAATTCAATTCCTAAGATGCGATCTGGGTTTGTTGGTTTTGGCATTTTAATATTTGTCAGCTTTTTAAAACCTAAACGACCATAATAGGAAAAATCACCAATTAATATTATTCTGGAATAATCCAATTCTTTAGCGAGCGACAAACTATCTTTTATTAACAAAGCGCCCAAACCTTCCCCCTGCCTCGTTGGATGAACAGCTATGGGACCCAGCAATAAAGCCTTGTATTCGTGTATTTTAACTGGCCAATAGCGAATAGCGCCAGCCAAAATTTTCTCGTCATCTCTTGCAACCATACAAAGCTCAGATATAGGGTTGATATTTTCTCTAAAACGGTATGAAGACAAGGCTTCTCGGCCAGGAGCGAAACATAGGTCAAACAATGCCTCAACTTCCCAATAGTCAGCTTTTTTTTCAGTATTTATCGCGTACACTTAAAACTCCCATAAGCGATTTTACCACAAAGAATTAGACAAATTTCAAAATTATCTGGAAGGCGGGTTAGCATGGCTCTATCTCATGATCAAAGGAAGTTTTAAAATGTTTTATAAACCCGATGAAGGTCATGGACTTAAAAATAATCCGTTCAATGCGATTGTGACACCCCGTCCAATTGGTTGGATCTCGACAAGAGATAAAAAATTGATCGACAATATTGCACCATATTCTTTTTTTAACGCAGTGGCTTATGTACCACCTCAAGTTATGTTTGCTTCTACAGGGGATAAACCTGATAGAGAAGGAACTAAAGATTCTGTAGCAAATATCAGGGAAAAAAAAGAGTTTTGTGTAAATATTGTATCTTACGAGATGCGGCATCAAATGAATGCAACTTCGAAATCTTTGCCAGCAGATATTGATGAATTTAAGCATGCCGAATTAAAAAAAATAGATTGTAATTTAGTAGATTGCCCACGGGTTTTAAATGCGCCCGCTTCACTTGAATGTAAATTGGTTGAAATTATAAAGTTGCCAGGAGCTGCAAATTTTGCTGTTTTCGGCGAAGTTGTCGGTGTTCACATGCGCGATGATTACGTAGTTGAGGGAAAATTTGACGTAAGTAAATTTAATCCACTCACCCGGTTGGGTTATCGTGATTACAGTGTAGTTCGGGAGATATTTTCTATTTCACGGCCTGATGACTAACAACAAAATAGAACGTTTAGTAAGAACTTTGAACCTTTTAGATTTTCAAAAAGGTCTGTTCTAATTGGTAGATAGGTTATACAACGATTTTTAGAAACAAATATTTTAGTAGTGAAATATGATTAGTGCTGTATTACCAACTTACTCGCGAGCAGATTTGGAATTTGTGAAAGGCGAAGGTGCTTGGTTAACGGAAGCGGACGGAAGTCATTTTTTAGATCTGGCATATGGAATTGCAGTAAATTCATTAGGCCATGCTCATCCTGATCTTGTGCAGGTTATAAAATCACAAGCAGAAAAGCTTTGGCATGTATCAAACCTATATGAAATTCCACAACAACGCGCACTGGCAAATGCATTAGTTGCGAATTCATTCGCCGATACTGTTTTCTTTACAAATTCAGGCACTGAATCTTGCGAGCTAGCCGTTAAGATGGCTCGAAAATATTGGTTTGAAAAAGGATACCCTGATAAGTCCGAAATAATTACACTTGAAGGCTCTTTTCATGGTCGATCTTCCGCAGGAATAGCCGCGACCGCATCTGAAAAGATGACTAAAGGTTTTGGACCTTTATTACCTGGTTTCGTAAATATAGACTGGACCGACCATGAGACCATTAATAGCACAATTTCAGATAGGACTGCCGCTGTCTTAATTGAACCTATTCAGGGAGAAGGCGGTATTAGAGTACTTCCTGAACCCTTTTTAAGGGGGATTAAGAAAATTTGTGACGAAAATGACGTTTTGTTGATACTCGACGAAGTCCAATGTGGTGTTGGCAGAACAGGCAAGTTGTTTGCTCATGAATGGGTGGGAATTGAACCCGACATAATGATGGTTGCAAAAGGTATAGGCGGTGGATTCCCATTAGGTGCTGTTTTGGCAAAAGAAAATGCCGCCAGTGGGATGACGGCGGGGACACATGGATCAACTTATGGAGGTAATCCCTTGGGTTGTTCGATTGGGCTAAAAGTTATGGATATTATTTCTGACCCCAATTTTCTACATGACGTGAATCGAAAAGCAAAAATTTTTCATGATGGGCTACTGGAACTTTTGAAGAAAAATACTTCTATTTTTGAAGAAGTTCGTGGCAAAGGCCTAATGTTAGGGCTCAAATGTAACGTCAAAAATATAGATGTCGTGAAAGAAGGTTATTCAAAAAAGCTACTAACAGTGCCAGCTGGAGATAATGTCATACGTCTTTTGCCTCCATTAACCATCACTGAAAGCGATATAGATGAAGCACTTAAAAAAATAGATAGCGTTATGACAGCTCTTTCTCAATAAAAGATTTCTAAAGATAATTGTGAACCATGAAACATTTTTTAAATATAAACGAGATATCTATCAGAGACCTCAAAGGCATACTTGAACAAGCCAAAAAGATGAAGGGAGCTAGGATTGGTCTCGCTAAAGGAACCTACGACGAAGGCAAACCACTAAGTCAGCATATTGTTGCCCTAGTTTTTGAAAAGCCTTCCACCAGGACTAGGACCAGCTTTGATGTGGGTGTCCGACAACTTGGGGGGCAACCGATGTTACTTTCCGGGGCTGAAATGCATTTAGGGCAAGGAGAAACAATATCTGATACGGCACAGGTCTTAAGCCGGTACGTAGATTTGATTATGCTGAGAACTTATGAAAGTAAAACTCTCTACGAAATGGCTAAATATTCGACAGTTCCAGTTATCAATGGTTTGACCAACGATAGTCATCCCTGCCAAATAATGGCAGACATTATGACATTTGAGGAAAAGCGAGGGACAATAGAAGGTAAAAAGGTTGTTTGGTTCGGTGATGGCAATAATGTTTTTAATAGCTTTTTTCAGGCTGCTGGAAAATTCAATTTCTCCCTTATTTTTTCAGGACCTAAAGAATTAGATCCACCAAGTAATTTAGTAAAAAAAGCTAATAGTCTTGGATTTGATTTTAAAATCGATAGGGATCCAATATCAGCTATTAAAGGTGCGGACCTAATAGCCACTGATACTTGGGTAAGCATGCACGATAGTCCAGAAGTGAAACAAGTCAGGCATAATCAACTAAAAGCATTTCAAGTAAACGAAGAGCTTATGTCAAATGCAAAAAAAGATGCTCTATTTATGCATTGTTTACCAGCTCATAGAAATGAAGAAGCAACTTCTGCTGTCATGGACGGACAAAACTCAGTTATTTTTGATGAGGCAGAAAATCGTTTGCATGTACAAAAAGCGATAATGCGATGGTGCCTTTCAAAGTAGTCAATGACCACTATCCAAAATACCAGTTTTTACCGAGTAATTCACAGCAAGAGCATAATCTGGATCGTCATCACTATCGATGACTAGGTGACCCGCTTTAGTCAGCAAATTATGACAGTCCCGGCTAAGATGTCTGAGTTGAATTCGTTTGTTCGCAAGTTCATATTTACCCGCAATTGCCTCAATTGCCTGTAGGGCCGATTGATCAACTACTCGGCTATCAGAAAATTCAATGATGACTTCTTCGGGATCATTTTGAACATCAAATAACTCTGAAAACCCATCAGCAGAGCCAAAAAATAAAGGGCCTTGAATGCGATAAATTTTGGCACCACTTCCTGAAATTTCAGTGTGAGCGTGAATTCTCCTAGCATTATTCCAGGCATAAGCTAAAGCAGAAACAATTACCCCCACAACCACTGCAACTGCTAGGTCTGACAAAACAGTGACAATTGTTACAAGTATAGTAACGAAAGCATCTGTAAGCGGAACTTTTCTAAGAATTTTAAAAGAATTCCATGCAAAAGTTCCTATAACAACCATGAACATAACTCCAACAAGCGCCGCTAAAGGTATCATTTCGATTATTGGCGATCCGACTAATATAAAAACCAGTAGGAAAAGTGCCGCAGCAATCCCTGCTATCCGAGTTCTACCGCCCGACTTAACATTGATCATGGATTGACCAATCATAGCGCATCCACCCATTCCGCCAAAAAATCCGGTTGCAGTATTAGCGAGACCCTGAGCTATACATTCTTGGCTCGCACCTCCCCTTTTACCCGTCATTTCACCAACTAAATTAAGTGTAAGAAGACTCTCAATTAAGCCGATAGCCGCCAAAATGATTGAATAGGGTAATATAATTTCGAATGTTTCCCAGCTTAGTGGAACGGAAGGGATATGAAACGGAGGTAAAGTTCCTTGAATTGAAGCCATATCACCAACTCTAGGAACATCTAAACCAAAGAAAATAACAAGCCCTGCCACAACGCCGATACCAGCGAGAGGCGAAGGAATAATACGCGTAATGCGTGGCATGATATAGATTATAAACATTGTCAGAGCGACTAAAGCCAACATCATATATAAAGAGCCACCGCTGAGCCATTCGCCTCCTGAAGAACCATGCCCAGAAATTTCAGCTGTACCAGGTACTTTAAATTGCGTTAATTGGGCCAAGAAAATTACAATTGCCAGTCCATTGACGAAACCTAACATTACTGGATGAGGCACTAAGCGGATAAACTTTCCCCACTGCATAAGACCAGCAAATATTTGCAAAACTCCCATTAAAACTACTGTGGCAAATAAATATTCCACTCCATGTTCTGCAACTAGTGCCACCATAACGACCGCTAAGGCTCCGGTGGCTCCAGAAATCATACCTGGACGACCTCCCAAGACTGCAGTTACCAACCCAACAAGAAACGCCGCATATAGTCCAACTAAAGGATGTACGCCAGCCACAAACGCAAACGCAACTGCTTCTGGAATCAGAGCTAGAGCAACAGTTAGTCCCGACAAGAGTTCCGTCCTGACCCGAGAAATGGTTAAACCTTCATCATTCATAAAATTCAAATCTGGTTTGTTCAAAGTCGCAAAAGTATTTAGAAGGGTTTGTTTCATCTATGGGGTTTCCAATTAATCACTAGTTGTCTCACTAATCGAGATTGTGCCAGTTTAAAAGCCATTCGGTTCACAAAATTCAAAATTGCATTATTAAACTAGAGATAATTTTGTTAACTAAGTTGAACTGTTTAGTTTACCACGATCTAAAATTCTAATAAAAGTCCCAATGTCTCAATACTTAGAGTATATGTTATTTTTATTAGTAGGGAACGTTAGAAATGTCATCAATCAAGGATCTAATAAGAACAATACCCAATTTTCCAATTGAAGGTATAATGTTCAGGGATGTCACAACTTTGTTTGATAACGCTAAAGGCTTTAAGGAATGTATAGATAAACTTGCAGAGCCGTACAAAGGAACCAAAATCGATAAAGTTATAGGTCTAGAAGCAAGGGGATTTATAATAGGTGGAGCAATTGCGAAAGAATTGGAATGTGGCTTCATACCTATACGAAAAGTAGGAAAACTTCCAAGTAAAACAATAACTCAAGATTATGAGCTAGAATATGGAAAAGCCACATTAGAGATACATGAGGATGCATTATCAGCGGGACATAAAGTACTTATAGTAGACGACCTTCTTGCAACTGGCGGCACAGCGGAAGCTGGCATAGCTTTAGTAGAAAAACTAGGTGGAGAAATTTTAGGCTGTTCTTTTATCGTTAATTTACCAGACTTGGGTGGTAGCAAAAAATTGGAAAAAATGGGAGTTTCTACTCATATTTTGTGCGAATTCGAAGGACTATAGCTCGGGAACTTTAGTCCATAAAAAAATTGCCCTCTACAGAAAACAAACTCCCTCAATCAAATACTTAAAACAAATTTTTTGACTCCAGTTTTTATCAAAAACTGAGTTTTGATCTTGAAAATTTCAGATATTAACTGCATTGCTGATAGCCATGGCGAAGTTATATTTTCAATATTCAACTATGAATGCTGGTAAGTCTACACTATTGCTTCAGGCATCCCACAACTACCATGAGAGAGGGATGAAGACTTATCTCATTACAGCGGGCTTTGACAAAAGAGTTGGCGACGGGAAAATAGGATCAAGAATAGGCATTGCATCCGATGCTGATACTTTTGACCACAAAGAAAATATGTTTCAAAAAATTGAGTCTAGATTAAGAAAAGGACCGTGTTCCTGTGTATTTATAGACGAGGCTCAATTTTTATCTGAGGAACAGGTTTGGGAACTAGCTCGCGTGGTTGATGATTTAAAAGTGCCAGTAATGTGCTATGGACTGAGAGTAGACTTTCAAGGTAAATTATTTCCCGGATCCGCCGCGCTGTTAGCTCTGGCAGACGAAATGCGCGAAATTAGGACCATTTGCCATTGTGGCAAAAAAGCTACTATGGTGATCCGCCAAGATGAAAACGGTGATGCCATTAAAGATGGGGCTCAGATACAAATAGGAGGGAATGAAACATATATATCTTTATGTCGACGTCACTGGCGTGAAGCTATTGGCGAATGAAAAAATTTTAACATAAAGACGATCCATTAGGTGTCGGTTTATCTGGTACAGCTAAGATTACTGATCCATCAGAGTCCATAAAACCAAGTATTAAAACTTCAGACATAAAAGGCCCTATTTGTCGTGGTGGGAAATTAACAATGCCCATTACCTGCTTTCCCACTAAAATATTGTAATCATAATGTTCTGTGATCTGCGCTGATGATTTTTTTTCTCCAACTTCCGAACCAAAATCGACCCAAAGTTTAGTCGCGGGCTTACGTGCTTCAGGAAATTCTTCTGCACGAATAACTGTACCAACACGGATATCGACAGCAAGAAAATGCTCTAAATTAATTTCAGCCATTACCGAGTTCTTTCGATCTTTTTGCAGCAGCTTCAACAGTATTTTTAATCAAAGGACCCAAACCACATTTCTGGTCCATAAGAATTTCTAGACCGGCCTGCGTAGTTCCATTCGGACTAGTCACATTTTCTCTAAGTGCACTCGGGCTCTCTTTAGAACTCATTGCCAAAGCTCCAGAGCCAGCTACAGTTGCTTTTGCCAAATGTAATGCTTTATCTTTAGTGAGGCCCAACTCAATTCCAGCGTTTGTTAGGGCCTCGATTAAATAAAAAACATATGCAGGTCCTGAGCCCGAGAGCCCAGTTACTATATCCATCTGATCTTCATGCTCGAGCTCAACTACCTCACTGATTTTTTCCAGTAAAATTTTAGAAATTATCATATGCTCATTTTTTGCAACAGAATTACCGATGAGGGCGGTGATTCCTTTACCAATTGCTGATGGGGTATTTGGCATAGCCCTTACGATTGTACTAGCCGGGGAAATTGCTTGCTCTAATTGTTTGAGTGTAATTCCAGCAGCGATTGATATAAACAATGTATCGCTCTCTTTATAGTATTTTAAGTTCGAAACAGCCTCAAAAATAATTTGCGGTTTCACGGCAATCAAACAAACGGCAGGATTCTCAGGTAGACTTTTATTTATATTCACTCCAGTTGTGGCTAGCCAAGAATTAGGTTGGGGGTCTGATATCCAGATACTGGATGCTGGTATTCCAGTGTCCAGCCAACCCGCAAGCATTGCAGAACCCATTTTACCACAACCGATGAGGATAAGGCCTCGCGCCTTAATATCATCTAAATTCATTTTTAGCTCGCTGTTATTACTTATGACCCGATCTTAAGCGTGACCATACGCCTCTGCAATGGCTACTTGCATTGCGCTAGCTGGGCTTTGATCATCATATATTACTAACTGAAAAGCAGGATAATACTTTTCAGCAGTAAGAACGGCAGATGAAATCATGGTATCAATTTGGTCAGCGGATGCGATTTGGCCACCGGCAAGAACAAGACCGTAGCGATAGACCATCAGTTTCTGTTCTTCCCAAAAAGTGAACGCCCCGGTCCAACACCTATCATTTGCAACGTTTAATGTTTCATAAAGATCTTTAAATTTCTCTGCAGGCGGTTCCATTTCAAATGAGCAAATAAGACGTAAAGTTTCGTCATACCCAGACCAAGCCAATGTAATTGAATACGTTCTCCACTGCCCTTGAACAGCCATGGCAATCTGATCCTCTTCTATTCGATCAAATTCCCATTCATGATGTTCTGCGAGATGTTCCACAATATCGATAGGATGTATTTCATCATCTAAAAACATTTCAGTTTGTGCCATAGCGCCACCTCTTTTTGTTGTGTTGCTTGCGGGCTGACTCATTCCTCAAGCAATTGGTGCCTGCTCAAAGTACTGTGTGTTACACAACTCTGTACACAACATATGGTGCTTTGCTTTACTCACACTGTAAAGAGAAATTTTAAAAAAAATGGAAAAAAATTCGAAAGACAAACTTTTCTATGTCTTTCGAATTTTATAATGTGCTGGATAGGAAAAATAAAAATCTATTTTTTCTTTTTCTTTTCGATGTTATCTAAACGTGCTCTTAAATCTTCATTCTCTTCTCGCGCTTTTTGAGCCATCGCTTTTACAGCATCAAATTCTTCACGTGTGACAAAATCATGATCTGCCAACCATCTATCTATAACTGACTTTACTGCAGTTTCCGCTTCTTCGCGTGCTCCTTGAGCCACCCCCATTGCATTTGTCATTAGTTGCGAAACATCATCCAAAATTTTATTACGTGACTGCATAAATATCTCCCTTTGAGGTTTATTTAATTATATGGGGTAAATTGCGATTTATCTCAAGGTTGACTTTTAATATCATCTCGCGGCACGAAGAGTTAGGAGAAAATAATGATCCCATTTCCAGAAGGCATAAGTCCAGATATTTTCACTATCTCTTTAGGTAGTTTCAGGTTCACACTTTATTGGTACGCATTAGCCTATGTTGTTGGAATTTTAGCTTGGTGGCGAATAGCAGCAATAGCCTTGGGAAAAAATGCTTTTTGGCCTGACAATATACCGCCCATGCAAGTAGCCAAACTCGAAGACCTAGTAACTTACTTAGTTTTGGGAATAATTATAGGCGGCAGACTTGGTTATGTGATATTTTATAAGCCAGCCTATTTTTTAAATAATCCCATTGAAATAATGTTTGTTTGGCAAGGTGGCATGTCTTTTCATGGTGGCCTATTTGGTGTTGCAGTAGCTGGTTTTTTATTTTTCCAACGAAATTCTATAGCTATAAGGTCAGGAGCCGATCTTTTAGCTTTAGGTTCGCCTGTAGGTTTATTTTTGGGCCGGATAGCTAATTTTGTTAATGATGAGCTGTGGGGACGAACAACAGATGTCCCGTGGGGATTTATAGTAACAAGCCCAGAAGCTTCTAGAGTCTGTGAAGAATTAATAAAACCATGTGTCAGACATCCCTCACAAATTTACGAAGCTATTTTAGAAGGTTTGATCCTTTTTTTAATAATGCTCTACCTTGCTTTTAGAAAAAAAGCGTTGCAGTTTCCAGGTCGTCTCGCTGGTGTGTTTTTTATTGGCTATGGATCAGCACGTTGTTTTGTTGAACTTTTTCGTCAGCCAGACGCCCAGTTCCAAAGCCTAAATAATCCTTTAGGCTTTTTTATACAAATGGGAGAATTTGGTTTGACTATGGGACAAATCCTTTCGATACCAATGATAATTATTGGATTTATTTTGTATTTCACATCCGGGCGCCGTAAAGCAGTATGACAAATTTGCAATCCATATTGATTGACAAAATTAGTACTAAAGGCCCTATGCCTTTGTCAGACTATATTCACCTATGTTTATTTCACCCCATTTACGGTTATTATGTAAAAGGGCCAGTTTTTGGTCTTGACGGCGATTTTACAACTGCTCCTGAAATTTCACAAATGTTTGGCGAATTATTGGCTATCTCAATATTACAAGCATGGATAGATCAGGGTTCTCCTTCTAAAATAATACTTGCTGAACTGGGTCCTGGAAAAGGAACAATGATGGCCGATATATTGAGGACACTAAAAATTCATCCTGAGTTTCTCAAAGCAACAGAAATTCATTTGATAGAGGCATCGTCAAATTTAAGAAGTGTGCAAGAAAAAACTTTATCAGAATTCGACATATCTTGGCACAAGGAATTTCCTGATTTTGAAGAAAAGCATTTATTTTTAATTGCTAACGAATTTTTTGATGCTCTTCCCGTTGAACAGTTTTTACGAAAAGGAAATAAGTTTTTCAAAAGAACCATTCAGTTATTAAATGACAACCTTGCCTATGGATTGGAAAAAAAGCCTACGATCAATGAAATTTTGAAAAATAGGCTCACTGATACATCTGATGGAGATATTGTTGAGTTAAATACCGCAGCAGCTCAAATTTCTAAGAATATTGGTGATCATATTAGTAATTTTGGCGGTTTAGCCATTTTGATAGATTACGGTGACTGGCGTTCTCTGGGTGATACTCTACAGGCAATAAAAAGTCATGAGTATTGTGATATTTTCGTTGCGCCTGGCGAAGTAGATATCACAGCGCACGTAGATTTTGAAATTCTCGCCAGTAATTCTGGATGCGCATTTAGTAAATTGACTACACAAGGAGTTCTGCTCGAAAGATTAGGTATAACTGAAAGAGCAAAAAATTTAGCAAAAAATTTAAGTGGAAAAGATTTGGAAAGTCACATCGCAGCACATAGACGCCTAACCCACCCAAACGAGATGGGTAGTTTATTTAAAGCTTTATCATTATTTCCAAAACAGGCACCTTGCCCACCAGGTTTTCAAAAATGACACTTGCGAAAATTCAATCCTCACTCATTAAGAATTTCAAGCATGGGTTTTTTACCCGAAATGGAGGCGACTCTAGCGGGATATACAAAGGCTTAAATTGTGGAATGGGTTCTGGTGACGAGAAAAAAACTGTGCTGAGCAATCGCAATCGTGTCGCTTTACATATGGGAACATGTTTAGAAAATATTGTAAGCGTTCATCAAATTCATTCTATTGAAACAATTATATGTAATAAAAAGTTTGAAGCCTTACCAAAAGCGGATGCTCTCGTAACAAACACACCAGGCCTTTTACTTTCAGTTTTAACTGCTGATTGCCAGCCAGTGATTTTTGCAGATAAAAAAAATAGTGTTATCGGAATTGCGCATGCTGGTTGGCGCGGAGCGCTCAATGGGGTTTTAACTTCCACCATAAATAAAATGGAAGTCTTGGGCGCAGAAAGAAAGCAAATTTCCGCCGTAATTGGTCCATGTATCAGCCAAGCTGCCTATGAAGTAGATTTGGATTTTTTTGAAAAATTTACTAACCCAAATAAAAAAAATAGAAGCTTTTTTTACTATAACTCTGATACTAAAAAGTATCATTTTGACTTACCTAATTTCAGCTTAAAACTCCTAAAAGAAGCAAATATTTTATCCGCCGAATGGACTGGCCACTGCACCTACAACGACCCAAAAAGATTTTTTTCGTACAGGAGAAGTTGTCACAAAAATGAGCCAGACTATGGAAGGCTTATATCCACTATTATGCTTTAGGGGCGCTGACTTAGTCTATCCTCTAAAACGTCAAAAGGAACCCCAGGTTCGTCTTTTTCAGCACGTATAACAAGTGATGTTTTAACAGACCCAACATTAGGCGTGGTGAGTAGCTGTCCAGTCAAGAAACTTTGAAAACTACTAAGATCAGGAGCTACACATTTAAGCATAAAGTCAACTTCCCCATTTAGCATGTGACATTCTCTAACAAGAGGCCAGCCCTGGCATAAATCTTCAAATTGCCTCAAATCAACTTCAGCTTGGGACTGTAGTCCAACCATCGCGAATACCTGAACTTCAAAACCAAGCGCACGGCTGTCAACATCTGCGTGATAACCTTTTATAAAACCTTGCTCCTCAAGAGCCCTAACTCGACGAAGGCAGGGAGGTGCAGAAATTCCAACACGTCTTGCTAATTCAACGTTCGTCATTTTCCCGTCAGCTTGGAGTTCTGCTAAAATTAGCCGATCTATTGAATCTAGTCGTGTTAAAGGCATAACTATGTTCCATTTTTTTGAATATTATAAATCATTCACCCATAATCGCAATATTATTCCAACATTGTGAAATAATATTTTACAAGGGATTATTTTATCTCAAGTGATTTTGGGGTTTTTAATCACCAAATCAACAGGTATATAAAACGCAAAGATGAGGAAGAAATGTCTCAGTACCAACACACCAAAGTGCTTATTATAGGAAGTGGCCCTGCCGGATATACGGCTGGCGTTTATGCCAGTCGCGCAATGCTGTCACCAATACTCATTCAAGGCATTGAGCCAGGAGGCCAATTAACAACAACAACAGAAGTTGAAAATTGGCCAGGAGATACTGAAGTTCAGGGTCCTGATCTAATGGTAAGAATGGAAGCCCATGCTAAGGCAATGGGATGTGAAATAATTGGAGACATAGTAACAAAATTAGAGGCCAATAGCAGACCATTTATTGCAACGTGTGATAGTGGAAAGAAATATACTGCTGACGCCATTATTCTTGCAACTGGTGCAAGAGCAAAATGGTTGGGGTTACCATCAGAAGAAAAATATAAAGGTTTTGGTGTATCCGCATGTGCGACTTGTGACGGCTTTTTCTATAGAGGACAGGAAATAGCGGTTATTGGCGGTGGAAATACTGCTGTAGAAGAAGCCCTTTTTCTCACAAACTTTGCTTCAAAGGTAACCTTAGTCCACCGACGCGATGAGCTAAGAGCAGAAAAAATACTTCAAGATAGGTTATTTAAACACCCTAAAATTGAACCAATTTGGTTTCATGAGCTTAATGAAGTTATAGGAACAGATTCTCCTCTAGGGGTAGAGGCGATCCGTATAAAAAATACAAAGAATGGGAAACTATCTGAACTGCCTTGCAAAGGTGTTTTCGTTGCAATTGGACATGCCCCTGCTACCGAATTGGTAAAAAATATTTTAGAAACACATAAAGGTGGATATGTAAAAATTGATCCGGGAAGTACTAGAACATCAATACCAGGTATTTTTGCCGCTGGAGACTTAACTGATCATATTTATCGCCAAGCTGTAACAAGCGCAGGTATGGGCTGCATGGCTGCTCTAGATGCTGAAAAGTTTATTGCTGAAAATGAATAAAATTGCTTATGGGTAATTTTATTAACTAAAAATTGGATGCACATAATGTTGGAAAACCACAAGCCAATTAAAGAACTGTATTTAAGCTCTAAATTATCAGATACAGCAAAGAAAGAAGCTGCAAACTATGTGAGCTGGGATTTAACTCCCCGCCAGATATGTGACTTAGAACTTATTATGAATGGAGGTTTTTCTCCGCTTAATGGTTTTTTAGATGAAGAAGATTATAACAGTGTTTTAGACAATATGAGGCTCAAAGATGGATCACTGTGGCCAATACCTATCACATTAGATGTCTCTGAAGAATTTTCTAGCAACTTAAAAATTGGGGAAAACGTTGCGCTGAGAAATCTTGAGGGTGTTATTCTAGCGACAATTCGCGTGGACGCTAAATGGTTACCAGATAAATTTAAAGAAGCTAAAAAGGTCTTCCAAACAACAGATGAAACACACCCAGGTGTAAATTTTCTTCTTAATAATAGTGGTAAAATTTATTTAGGCGGCGAGGTAACCGGACTGGAAAGGCCTCAGCACTATGATTTTAAAAGTCGAAGGCAAACACCAAATGAGTTAAGAAAATATTTCCATAAAATGGGTTGGCAAAAAATTGTTGCTTTCCAAACTAGAAATCCATTGCACCGTGCTCACCAAGAATTAACTCTAGCAGCAGCGAGGGACGTTGAAGCAAACTTATTAATTCATCCTGTTGTTGGTATGACAAAACCGGGAGACGTTGACCATTTCACTCGTGTGAGATGTTACGAAGCAATACTGGATAAGTACCCAACATTTTCAACAACATTATCACTAGTCAATCTTGCAATGAGAATGGCCGGGCCACGGGAGGCTGTTTGGCATGGCCTAATTCGCAAAAATCATGGCTGTACACACTTCATCATTGGAAGAGACCATGCAGGTCCTGGAAAAGATATTGATGGAAATGACTTTTACGCTCCTTATGACGCACAAATCTTGTTCAAAACATATTCTAAAGAAATCGGAATTGAAATGGTAAGCTTTAAAGAGCTAGTATATGTGCCTGAGTATGGAAAATTTAAGCCCATTGATGAGTTAAATATTGATATTAAGACCTTGAGTATCTCGGGAACAGAACTCAGGCGGCGTTTGTATGAAGGGATAGATGTCCCAGACTGGTTTTCATTTCCTGAAGTATTAAAAGAGCTTCGCAAAACACTGCCTCCATTATCAAAGCGTGGCTTTACTATATTTTTTACAGGGCTTTCTGGATCAGGTAAATCTACAATAGCTAATGCTGTTTTAACTAAATTAATGGAAATGGGTGGAAGACCAGTTACCTTACTTGACGGCGATATAGTTCGCAAAAACTTATCTTCTGAACTTGGGTTTTCTAAGGAGCACCGAGATCTAAATATACTTCGAATTGGTTATGTAGCATCAGAGATTACAAAAAACGGCGGTATAGCTATTTGCGCTCCGATTGCCCCCTATTCAAAGACAAGGCTTTCCGTCAGAAATGACATAACTCAGTACGGAAGTTTTGTTGAAATTCATGTAAAAACCTCGTTAAAGATCTGCGAAAAAAGAGATCGAAAAGGATTATATAAGCTTGCTCGTCAGGGGAAAATAAAAGCTTTTACTGGGATCTCTGATCCATATGAAATTCCAGAACAGCCTGAATTACGCTTAGATACAGAAAACGCTTCTGTTGACCAATGTGCTCAAAAAATCATATTAAAACTTCAACGTATGGGACTGATTAAATTTTCCGTTTAAAATCTACTGTTGTGTTTTTATTTCAATCTTTTGTATAATATTCGTTGAAATATTCTGTACTAAATCAATTTGCAGTAACCCTATTTCCATAAATGCTTCACCCACTTCGATTCCATCTGCGAGAACAAAAGATCGCTGAAATTGCCTTGTTGCTATTCCTCGATGGAGAAAAATTTTCGTGACTGTTTCTTGGTGTTTCTTGCCTTGTATAACGAGCTGGCGATTTTCCAAGGTAATAGACAGCTCTGCTTCTGAAAAACCAGCAACCGCTAAGCTTATACGAAATGATCGATCAGATGTCTGTTCTATGTTAAATGGTGGGTAACCTTCATTACTAGATTTTTCCGTTCTCTTTAATAACTTTTCTAACTGTTCAAATCCAAGCATATGCGGATATGCACCAAATGATAATTTCGCCATCGTTAAGCCCTTACTCTAAGCAACATTTTTTAGCTCCTTATCGGCAGCTTTTTTTACAGGTGGATCTTTGAAATATAATTTTCAAGGGGTTAACAAGCAAAATTAATTACCCTATTAGATTAAGGTATTCAGCAGGATCATTTAATGAGTACTTCAGACAAAATATCGATGCAAACCGAAGAAGTCTTGAAGGTGGAATTAGAATTCTTTCGCCAAGAACACCGCGATTTAGATCAGGCAATTATCGCACTATCTGATACCGCTACCTCCGATAGACTTATGATACAGAGGCTGAAAAAGAAAAAATTACAGTTAAAAGACAAAATTACACTACTGGAAGATAGACTTACACCCGATATTATTGCCTAAGTTATATTCCTATTATATTAGGCAAGTCGTGAACACGAGGTAAAAAATGAGCGATATCCAGGTAGGTTTAATTATGGGCAGCCAGTCAGATTGGTCAACCATGAAGGAAGCAGCTGATATTTTATCAGAGCTCGACATAACTTATGAAAATAAAATTATTTCAGCTCATAGAACTCCAGATCGTTTGTGGTCATATGGTGAGGCTGCCGATCAAAGAGGTTTGAAAGTAATTATAGCAGGCGCCGGGGGTGCAGCCCATCTTCCAGGAATGATAGCTTCAAAAACCAACTTACCTGTTGTCGGCATACCTGTAACCACATCGACTTTAAATGGGATAGATAGTCTTTATTCTATTCTGCAAATGCCACGAGGCTATCCGGTTGCAACGATGGCTATAGGGGCGCAAGGTGCAAAAAATGGAGGCTTATTGGCAGCTCAAATAATAGCATTATCTGATCCAGAACTAAACAAAAGACTTAGTAAATGGCGGAACGCTTTATCAGCTTCAATACCTGATGAACCTCAAGATGAATAAACCATTATTAAGAGGGTCTTCAATAGGCATACTGGGTGGCGGACAGCTGGGGCAGATGCTGAGTATGGCGGCTGCCCGACTTGGTTTTAAAACCCATATTTTTGAACCAAGTAGCAATCCACCTGCTTCAAATGTATCATCTAAATTTACTCAATCAAAATACGATGATTATGACGCACTTAAGAAATTTGCTTCAAGCGTTGATGTCGTTACATATGAGTTCGAAAATATCCCAACCGGCGCATTGGATATTATTGAGACACAATGTGAAATATTTCCTAGTAGAGAGGCTTTAAAAATATCACAAGACCGGCTTGTAGAAAAAGAATTTATTAATAAGTTAGGATTTAAAACTGCAAGCTTTCACAAAGTGAGTTCTTTAGAAGACTTGACCAGTGCACTAGATCAAATTGGAACCCCTAGCATACTAAAAACGCGCCGTTTTGGATATGACGGAAAAGGACAAGTAAAGATGTACTCCTCTTCAAAACCTGAAGAGGTTTGGAAGAGCTTAGACCAGAAGGATTTAATACTAGAGGGCTTTGTAAATTTTACTAGTGAGTTTTCTGTAATCGGATCACGATCACAAGATGGTCAAATATCATGCTTTGATCCTGGAGAAAATGTGCACCAAGAAGGAATTTTAAGGACTACGACTGTACCGGCAGACATAACAAATCAGCAAAAAACGGAAGCTGTTTTAATTACGGCAAAAATCTTAGAATCCTTAAACTACGTTGGTGTAATTGGTGTTGAGTTTTTTTTAGAAAAAGGCTCTCTGGTTATAAATGAATTTGCTCCAAGGGTTCATAATTCCGGTCATTGGACACAAAATGGCTGCACGGTAGATCAGTTTGAACAACATATTAGGGCGATAGCGGGCTGGAAACTTGGTAATGCTGAAAGGCACAGCAATATTGTGATGGAAAATCTCATAGGGGATGAAATCCATAAAACTGACCAATTGGTTGAGGAAGGATCCATTGCATTACACTTATATGGAAAAGCTGATATAAAACCTGGCCGCAAAATGGGTCACTTTAACCGAATTAAAAAATAAACTAGTGGTAATTAAAAAAAACCCCAGAATAAATCCTGGGGTTTCTAAAATTATAATTGGTAGGGCTACATCATACCGCCCATGCCGCCCATGCCGCCCATATCAGGCATACCTGGAGCTCCACCACCAGAACCTGGTTTTTCAGGCTTATCGGCGACCATTGCTTCCGTTGTTATAAGTAGACCTGCGACTGAAGCTGCGTCTTCCATTGCCGTTCTGACAACTTTAGCTGGATCAATAACACCGTACTTGAACATGTCACCATATTCTTCAGTTTGAGCGTTGAAACCAAAAGACGTGTCATTACTTTCACGAACTTTTCCAGCAACCACTGCACCATCAACACCCGCATTTTCAGCAATCTGACGAAGAGGAGCTTCAATTGCACGGCGTACTATTGCAATACCTGCTTCTTGATCTGGGTTACCACCTTTTAGTTTTTCTAAGGCTTTACCAGCTTGCAAAAGAGCAACTCCACCACCAACGATGATACCCTCTTGAACCGCAGCTCGCGTTGCATTTAGAGCGTCATCTACGCGGTCTTTGCGTTCTTTAACTTCAACTTCAGTCATACCGCCAACGCGAATAACAGCGACACCACCAGCAAGCTTAGCAACCCGTTCTTGTAATTTTTCACGGTCGTAATCTGAAGATGTTTCTTCAATTTGACTACGAATTTGAGTCACGCGTGATTCAATTTCAGCTTTCGCGCCGGCACCATCTACTATCGTGGTTTCGTCTTTGGTAATTTGAACCTTCTTGGCAGTTCCAAGCATGTCCATTGTTACACTTTCAAGTTTCATTCCTAAATCTTCAGAAATAACCTGACCACCAGTAAGTATAGCAATATCTTGCAACATCGCTTTGCGTCGGTCGCCAAAACCTGGAGCCTTAACAGCAGCTATTTTCAAACCACCTCTTAGCTTGTTCACAACTAAAGTTGCCAAAGCTTCGCCTTCGACGTCCTCAGCGATTATCAACAATGGTTTTTGAGATTGAATAACTGACTCTAGAAGCGGCACCATCGATTGCAAAGATGATAACTTCTTTTCGTGAAGCAAGATCATACAATCTTCTAACTCAGATGTCATTTTGTCAGCATTAGTCACAAAATAAGGAGATAAGTAACCGCGATCAAACTGCATACCTTCAACAACGTCGGTTTCAGTTTCTAGACCTTTGTTTTCTTCAACGGTAATTACGCCTTCGTTTCCAACTTTTTGCATCGCGTCTGCAATTTGCTGACCTATTTCAGCTTCACCATTAGCCGAAATTGTTCCAACTTGAGCAACTTCATCACTATCTTTAACGTCCCGAGCCATCTTTTTAATTTCATCAACAACTTTTGAAGTTGCCAAATCGATACCTCTTTTTAGGTCCATTGGATTAAGACCTGCTGCGACCTGCTTTAAGCCTTCGCGAACAATCGCCTGAGCCAAAACTGTTGCAGTTGTCGTTCCATCACCAGCCTCATCGTTTGTTCGGCTAGCAACTTCTTTGACCATTTGAGCGCCCATATTTTCGAGCTTATCTTCAAGTTCTATTTCTTTTGCTACAGTCACACCGTCTTTTGTAATGCGCGGTGCACCAAATGATTTATCTAATACTACGTTACGACCTTTTGGTCCCAACGTTACTTTTACAGCGTCTGCAAGAGTGTTCACGCCTTTTAACATGCGGTCGCGAGCATCTGTACTGAATCTGACGTCTTTAGCAGCCATTGTGCTTATCCTCGTCTATTTGTTAAAATTAATTTTTGCGATTAAGACAAAGTGCCTAAAATATCGCTTTCTTTCATGATAAGAAGTTCTTCTCCATCAATGGTTACTTCTGTTCCAGACCATTTTCCGAATAAAATTTTATCACCTTCGTTAACTGACATAGCAATCAGTTCACCGCTGTCCTTGCGAGCACCTTCGCCAGCAGCTACGATCACACCTTCCGCGGGCTTTTCTTTAGCACTTTCAGGAATAATCAATCCACCAGATGTTTTTTCGTCACTTTCTACGCGGCGAACAAGAACACGGTCATGAAGTGGTTTTAATGCCATCTTAAGGCTCCTTCACTTAGTTACGTTATACCCTTTTATGGGCAATTATCACTCAACACTGACGAGTGATAACGAACGCTATCTATGTATGGTGTATGGCAGAGTCAACCACTTAGGTTAAAAAAATTTTAATTAATAAAGAACCATTGATCAAACTAATCCACGACCTTTTAAAAGAGCATCTACCTTTGGTAATTTTCCTCTAAACTGCACATAGGCTAATTCAGAATCCATACTGTTACCGATAGAGAGAATATTTTTTTCTAGTGAATTAGCCAAGTGCCTGTCGAATGGATTACCTACTTCTTTGAATGCCGAAAAAACATCTTCATCCATAACCTCCGACCACATGTAACTGTAGTAGGCAGCAGCGTAGTAACCGCCAGAAAAAACATGAGAAAAATGAGGAGTTGCATGTCGCATCTCAATCACTTTAGGCATCTCTATTTTGTTTAGAATTTCAGTTTGAAATTTCATCACATCTTTGTCTTTGTCCGAAAGATGAAAGTGAAGGTCCACCAGAGCACTCGAAATGTATTCAACAGTCTGGTAACCCATATCAAAGTTAGCAGCGCCAATAATTCTTTCTATTAATACATCTGAAATTGGTTGTTTGGTTTCATAATGAAGTGCAAACTGTTTTAAAACCTCTGGAACAGTCAGCCAATGTTCATATAGTTGACTTGGTAACTCGACAAAATCGCGCGAAACAGCAGTACCAGACAGAGGTTCATAAGTCACGTTCGATAGCAATTGATGAAGCGCATGCCCAAATTCGTGAAACAAAGTTTGAGCGTCATCAAACGATAAAAGTGTGGGTGATCCTTTTGCAAAATTACAAACGTTTAATACTATTGGCTTTTGCAAGATTGGAAATTTAGCTTGAGATTGAAACGCACTACACCAAGCACCAGATCGTTTGGAAGGTCTGGCAAAATAATCGCCTATAAATAATCCAACAGCTTTATCGTCCCTAAAGACTTCCCAAGCTTTACAGTCTTTATGATATAAGGGCACTTCTATTGGTACGAATGAAAGATTAAATAATCTATTTGCACAATAAAACGCTGCCTCGATCATTTGATGTAGGCCAAAATATGGTTTTATCTCTAATTCATTCAATTCATGTTCTTTTTGTCTTCTTTTTTCTGAGTAATATAACCAGTCCCAAGAACTGAAATCATCCCTAATGCCATCTTTAGCCATGTAGGCTGTCAGAATTTTTTGATCCTTTTTAGCCTGCTCTTTGGAGCACTCCCAAACCAGCATTAAAAGCTTCTCAACGTTTTCTGGCTTTTTTGCCATTTCCGTTTCCAACTTAAATTCGGCAAAATTCTTATAACCAAGCAAATCAGCCATCTGCCTCCGCAGAGTTAATGTTTCGCGCGCAATCGACCTATTATCAGTTTCTTCTTTTAGCATCCCTCGAGACACCCAAGCCTTCTGAGCTTGCTTCCTAAGTTCACGATTGGGAGAAAATTTCAAAAATGGTGTAATAATTGATCGAGACAAAGTAATAATAGGTTTTTCTATTCCTTTTTCGTCCGCTGCTTGTCTTGCAGCCTCTATCAAAAAATCAGGTAGTGCAGCTTGATCCTCTAAACTTAGCTCGAGGTACCAAGAACTTTCATCAGCTAGTAAATTTTGTGAAAACTGTGTGCCCAGAATTGAAAGTTGCTTTTTAATATCTTTCATTCTTTCTTTATTTTTAACATTAAGAGAAGCACCCGCTCTTGTATAATCCCGGTATATTTTTTCTAGTAGCCTGTACTGTTCAGGTAGTAAGTCTAGACTTTCAATTTTCTCAAATAGTTCCTGAATTCGACTGAAAAGCTTTTGATTTGATGTAATTTTGGATGCATGTGATGCCAACTTTGGAGAAAATTCCATCATCAGCTTTTCTCGTTGATCATTCGAGTTTGTACTAATCAAAGTATAAAAAGTAGATAAAACCCTATCCAGGAGCTTGCCCGACTTCAAAATTGCATGAATAGTATTATCAAAAGTTGGTGGGTCGGGATTGTCACAAATATCTTGAATTTCCGAAAGTTCGTCCTCGATTGCTTTTTCCAAAGCATCAGAAAAATGGTGGTCTAAAACTTTGTCAAACGGTGCAAGTTTGTAAGGAGTGTTCCAATTTTTCAGTAATGGGTTTTCATTAATCATCTTAACGTCTTCAAATAGAGCAAACAGGGCATTTTTTATTAGGTTTTATTTTTATTTTGCGACTTTCCCCTCTTAGACCATCATAGATAAACATTTGACCCAATAGCGTATTACCAGATTGGCTTAGAATTTTTAAGGTTTCAACAGCCATTACCGATCCAATAACACCTGATAAAGGGGAAAAAACACCGCCCTCAGAACATGTTAATGCTAACCCTTCTTTAGGGGGGGTCGGAAATACGCAAGCATAGCAAGGCGCTCCTTTGTGTGGGGCAAATACTGAAACCTGACCCTCCCATTGGCCAAGAGCGCCTGAAACTAAGTATTTTTTCGTAACATTAGCTGCGGCGTTCGATATATATCTTGTCTCAAAATTATCAGTACCATCTATTATAACATCATACTCAGAAAAAATTTCCTCCGCTATGTCGGAATTTAATCGCCTATTATACGGCCGAACGTTTACATTGCTATTCAATTTATGAATGGCGTCCACTGCCGAAAAAACCTTTTGCTCACCTACTTTTTTTGTTGGGAATATAACCTGCCTTTGCAAATTTGATAAACTGACTTTGTCATGATCAATAATTCCGATTATGCCGACACCTGATGCGGCTAAATATTGAATAACTGGAGCACCTAAGCCTCCTGCCCCTATTATGAGAACACTGGAATTTTTAATACGCTGCTGTCCCAGCCCACCAAGTTCTTTCAATATAATATGCCTAGAATAACGCTCGAGTTCATGATTTGAAAACTCATTCGATTCCTTTACATCGGCACGGTTAATATCGTGCGATTTATTTCTCAGCACTTTTATGAAAAATCGAAAAAAAAAGGTCCCACCTAAAATAAAAGAGACAGTTGCCAAAGGCGCCCAACCACCCATACTAACTGAAAAGGAATTTGTCTCAGGAATTAACAAAAGCGTGACTAGAACAACAATCAATGAAATAAAAACATAGATCATTCTTAAATTTTGACTGACGCCCAAATAGCCAGCAAGGAGCCAAGTTAAAACTAAAAAGGTAAGAAAAGCTAATATCATTTCGTTCCTGTTGATCCAAAACCACTGCTACTTCTAATCGTCTGGCTCAAACTTTTTGAAACATTAAACTCAACTCCCACAGTTGAGGCGAAAACTATTTGTGCAACTCTCATGCCGTGGGTAATTACAAAATCAGAGTCCCCCATGTTTATCAAAATTAAGCCGATGGGGCCTCTATAATCACTATCAATAGTACCTGGTGCGTTCAATAAGGTCAGACCATGCTTTAAAGCTAAGCCAGAACGAGGTCTCAACTGCCCTTCGAAGCCATAAGGTATTTCAAAGCACAACCCAGTGGGAACCAGTACCCGCTGCAATGGAGCTAAAGCCACACCACTAGTTCGAAATTCGTTACTAAAATTGGCTCTTAAGTCTGCACCAGCTGCTCCGTCAGTTTGAAACTTTGGAAGGCCCAAATTTTGATCAGCCTCTTTCGTCCAACTAACGACAACTTTAATCATCCATTCCCTCAAGAGATTGGCTTATTTTATTAACTAAAATTTTAGCAAGTGCGCGTTTTGACATTGTGGGTAACTTTTCAATGCCAAACTCAGAAACAATAATAGCTGTGTTTTCATTACCGCCCATAGTTTTAGTACCCAAAGAAACATCGTTTGCAACAATACAATCACAACCTTTCTTTTTTAGTTTAGATTTTGCATTTTCCAGTATATTTCCAGTTTCAGCGGCAAACCCCATAACAAATTTAGGCCTATTTTTTTTCAATTTTGACACTGAGGCCAAAATATCTTTGTTTTCTATCAGATCAAAAGTTGGCAACTTATCAGTTTGTTTCTTCAGCTTCTGGTCATTGGTATTTTTAATTTTCCAATCTGCAACTGCAGCTGTAAAAATCGCAACATCCGCTGGAAGAGAAGAATGGACAGCGTCATACATTTCGTCCGCAGTCTCTACTCTAATTACGTTTGAGCCACGTGGCGGTTCCAAATCAACAGGACCTGTGACAAATGTCACTTCAGCACCTTTTGCGATAAGCTCCTTTGCTATTGCTTCTCCTTGTAAACCAGAAGATCTGTTGCCAATGAAGCGCACTGGATCTAATGGCTCTCTTGTTGGGCCTGAAGTTACTAGAAAATGAAGACCGTGTAACTTTTTGTCACAAAAATAGAGCTCTATTTCTTCAAGAATTTCATCTACCTCGGCCATTCGCCCAAAACCAAACTCGCCACATGCCATCTGGCCTTGATTTGGTCCTATGAACTTAATGCCATTGTTATCTAAGGTTTTTACATTTTTTTGGGTTAAAGGATTTTCCCACATGCGAACATTCATCGCCGGCGCCATCAAAACGTTGGTATCAGTAGCTAAAATTATAGTACTAGCGAGATCATTTGCCTGACCCGTTGCCGTTTTGGCAATAAAATCTGCGCTAGCCGGTACAACAATGATTAAATCAGCACTTCGAGACAACTCAATGTGACCCATTTCTGCCTCATCAGTTAAATCAAACAACTGGTTGAAGACTTTTTCTTGGGATAGCGCTGAAACTGACATTGGAGTAACGAAGTTTTCAGCAGATTGGGTCATGACAGGAGTAACCATGGAACCCTTGTCCTTTAGCTTCCTGATCAAATCCAAGGACTTATATGCCGCTATCCCGCCTGTAATAATGATAAGAATGTTTTTGCCGGTAAGCATCTATAAACTCGCTACGTTAGACACCAGAACTCTAGTGCCTTAAGACACCAACATGCAACCCGTAGATTCAAACATCACAAGCATAAAAATTTAAAGAAAGTTTTTTACTTCGCCAGCGTTTTTTTCCAAATATTTACGCATTTTTCCAAAAGCTGCAGCCTCAAGTTGCCGAACCCGCTCTTTCGAAAGACTGAGTTCAGCTCCCAAGCTTTCTAGTGTTCTCGGACTTTCGATTAATTTTCGCTGACGAACAATAAATTGTTCTCTATCGTTAAGTGTATCCATAGCTACTCCTATCCAGTCAGCAAGCCGACCTTGATCATGCTCTTCTTCTACAGCTAGATCAGCCCGTGAGTTTTCATCCTCTAAAGTGTCTATCCACTCACGCCCTTCCTCATCGCTTGCTTGAGTAGCATTCAGAGAAAAATCGGAACCAGACAAACGCCCATCCATCATTTCCACATCATTTAAAGGCACTCCAACTTCCGTCGCTATCAACTGGTTCAGTTGATGCTTATCCAAACTTTCACCAGTTTGCTGCGCTTCGCGCTCAAGCTGAGCTTGAACTCTTCGCATGTTAAAAAACAAAGATTTTTGACTACTCGTTGATCCCGTACGCACCATCGACCAATTTCGCATCACATAGTCTTGAACACTAGCTTTAATCCACCATACCGCATATGTGGAAAACCTAACGCCTCGGTCAGGGTCGAATTTTTCAGCGGCTTTCATTAAACCTAACCCGGCTTCCTGAACTAAATCGTTCATTGGAGCACCATATCGCTTAAACTTTGCAGCCATTGATATGGCCAACCTCATGTATGCTGTAATCAACCGGTGTAACGCCGCCTCATCTCGCGAGTCTCTCCAGGCGTAAGCAAGCTGAAGTTCAGTTTCAGCATCGAGCAATTCTGCTTTAACTGCTTTTCTGGTAAGTGACATATTTGTGTTATTGTCTAAAGCCATCTGTTTTATCCCTACACATTTAATCGAGCACTTTTATTTGCTCACTTTTTAATATTAATACGGAAGATGAGTTGTGTTGGATCACTTTTGACAAATTCCAACCAGAAAATATTATGTCAAACACTGCTTACAACGGTATTTACTGTTCTTAGATTAAAATGTGTTTATTTCTTAATTATTAGATTAATTCATTAAAAAGGGATCAATGCTCTAGCTTTTTTTCTATCGCGTGCCAAATCATTTCTGCTATATTTACCTTATCGAACCGCTCTAACTCTTGGATCCCTGTTGGTGACGTGACGTTTATCTCTGTCAAATACTCACCTATGACATCTATACCAACAAAAACCTGCCCCTTACTCTTCAATGTGGGCCCAATAATACTGCAAATTTCTCTATCTCGCTGACTTAATTTTGCCGCCTCTGCTATTCCACCAACATGCATGTTTGATCTTACCTCGCCAACTTTTGGCACACGATTAATCGCTCCTACCGGCTCACCATCAACGAGTATAATGCGCTTATCACCATTTTCGACGTCAGGTAAAAATGCTTGAGCAATCAAGGGCTCTGAGGACATATTAGAAAAAAGCTCATGCAACGAAGTTAAATTTTTATCATCTTCTCTTAACCGAAAGATACCAGCTCCACCATTGCCGTATAATGGTTTAATAATGATATCATTAAATTCACTTTTGAATTTTTTAATTTCGTCTAAATCTCGAGATATTAAAGTGTCTGGGATCAAATCGGGGAATTCCAGTACTAACAGCTTTTCGGGTAAGTTCCTTACCCAGAAGGGATTGTTAACAATTAAGGTTTCTTGAGCAACCAAATCTAGCAAGTGAGTATTGGTTATGTATCCCATGTCGAATGGTGGATCTTGCCGCAGCCAAATAATATCAAATTCACTTAAGGCTAACATTTCTTCAGTGCCAAAATTTACATGGTCACCAATTTTTCTTTTTAGACTTATTGAACGGACTTTTGCTGCAATTTTACCCCTATTAAAAGTCAAATCGTTGGGCGAATAAACATATATTTCGTGACCCCTAATTTGAGCTTCTTCCGCGAGCCTAAAAGTACTATCTGCATTAATATCCACAAGTTCTATGGGATCCATTTGAAATGCAATTTTCATAAGCCCATTCCCTTTTATCGTGAATATTCAAAAGATTGATTTGGTAGCATCTTTGGGGTCAAAGGTAAACTATTTACTCACTGCGGCTTTTTATTTTCAGCGCTAATTGATAAACATCTCGCCGCGACACATTTAATGCCAAAGCTACTGCCTCTGCAGAGTCCTTCACAGACATTGACTTAAGCGCATCTTTTAAATGTTGCTCTACTTTATTCAAATCAACATCAGGATCGGTCGCTCCCGCTATAAGAAGAACAATTTCACCTTTTATATTTTTATCGCAATAAAATTCTGAAAGTTTTTTCAAGCTGCCACGCTGGGTATCTTCAAACTTCTTGGTGATTTCCCGACAAACAACTCCTTGCCTATCCTCACCCAAAACTTCCACTGATTTTAATAAAGTATCACTTAACCTTTTAGCAGATTCATAAAAAATAAGCGTGCCGCGATAAGACCGTAAATCGCGAAGTTTTAATTCCTTCTGACTTTTATTATTAGGCAAAAAACCCTCAAAAGAAAATCTATCTGTTGGAAGACCAGCAACTGTCAAAGCTGCTATAAGTGCACAAGGCCCTGGCGCGCTAATTACATTATTCTCCGCACTTAAAACTTCAGTTAGTAGCGAGAACCCGGGATCGGCTATTAAGGGAGTTCCTGCCTCTGATGCATAAGCAATCGACTTACCCTGTTCCAAGTGAGCGAGCAACTTGGGCCGAGCTTTGCCTCCGTTATGGTCGTGATAAGAAATTAAACTTCTATTTTTTAATTGGATTCCATGAATTTCTAGCAATTTTTTTAAAGTTCGTGTGTCTTCAGCGGCTAAAACGTCCGCATTGGCTAAAATATCAAGTGCCCTTAAAGTTATATCTCTGGCCGAGCCTATAGGTGTTGAAACAAAATATAAACCTGGCGATAACTTGATTGATTTGTAATTGACCATTAGAAACTTTTTAGTCGAAGTTTTTATTAACTCATAATTTTGAGGATTTAACGTTATGTTGGATAAAATATTGTCATTAAGCAAGCAATTAAAACTTATCAGTTTTGTGACATTAGCTATTTTTATTTCGTCATGTGCCCCGCAGCAACGTGAAACCTCAATTGGCCCAAGTATTGATGTTAAAAAACCTGTTCAAGTTGCTTTACTGTTACCTAAATCACATCCAAAAACACAGGCTTTGTCAACGAGCTTAGAAAACGCAACACTTATGGCTGTTGGAGATTTGAAAAATGTTCAAATTCATCTGAGGATTTATGATACAGCAGGCAACCCCGCACAAGCTGCCATCCAAGCGCAAACGGCTGTTGATGATGGTGCTAAAATTATTCTTGGCCCTTTATTTGGCGAAGCCGCAAATGCTGCTGGTATGGCTGTAGCAGACGAAGAAATAAATGTTTTAAGTTTTTCTAATAACACTTCTATTGCTGGTGGTAATGTATTTATTTTGGGCAAAACATTCCAAAACACATCTGACAGACTACTGACCTACGCCGCCTCAAAAGGAAAGTCGCGAGCCGTAATTCTTTATCCGGATAACATTGAAGGAAAATTTGGAAGAGCAGCACTCAAAAAATCTGCACAAAAAGCAAATATCCAGGTAATTAACAGTCAACCTTTTGAATTTACGCAAAAAGGCATAGTCAATGCTGTTCCAGTTGCGCGCGCCTCTGTCGAGGTTGAGGATGTAGATCTACTTCTCCTAACATCTAACTCGGCGGGAGCTCTTCCTCTGTTGGGACAATTGTTACCAGAGTCTGGTATTGATACAGAAAAAGTCCAATTTGCTGGAATTTCTCGGTGGGATATACCTCAGCAAACACTTCGGTTAAAAGGTCTTCAAGGAGGTTGGTTCACGACTCCAGATCAAGTTGTACGTAAAAATTTTTTAAAACGCTATGAAGCTTTATACGATAAACAGCCTCATCAACTGGCGGGTTTAGCCTTTGACGGAATAGCGGCAATAGGAGCATTAGTTCAAACCGGCAAACCTCATGCCTTAGCCTCAAAGGGACTAACCCAATCTGCAGGCTTTGAAGGTGTCGATGGAATTTTTCGATTTTTGAAAGATCGAACGAATGAGCGAGGCTTAGCGATAGCAGAAGTCAGAAATAAGCAGGTATACATCATTGACCCAGCGCCACGATTCTTTAGATTTTGATAAACTTAAAAACGGAAAAGATAGATCTACTCATATTAATTTGGATTTGATCTGCAAACCAAAGCACATCTTTGATAATGCTAAAGTGAATTCCTTTATCAAATCAAAAGCACCTGAACGAACGGAATTAGTAAGTTTATTGAAGAAATTAAAATCTACAGGGTTTGAGAGAATTTCATCAGAACTTACTAAAAATCCACTTAAAGCCAGAAAAGCCGTCACCAGTTACGCTTTTTTGACAGACTGCCTAGTAAAGAGCACTTGGGAATTTGCAACGAAGATAAAATTCCCAACACATAATCCAACGAGTGGAGAAAGATTATCAGTTATTTCCGTAGGCGGTTACGGAAGGCGCGAAATGGCCCCCTACTCAGATGTAGATCTACTTTTTCTTACACCCTATAAGATTACACCATGGGCAGAAACTATAATAGAAACAGTTCTATACCTGTTATGGGATTTAAAACTTAAAGTAGGGCATTCATCCCGGTCTATACGAGATTGTATACGAATGGGTCGCGAAGACTACACCATTAGAACGGCTATGTTGGAACATAGATTTGTGTGCGGAGATATCAGTTTAGCTTCAGAGTTGAATGAAAAACTTTGGAAAAATTTATTTGAAGGAACTGCTAAAGAATTTATTTCAGCGAAATTAAAAGAAAGAGAGCGGAGACACGAAAAACATGGCCAAAGATATATGGTCGAACCCAATGTAAAAGAAGGAAAAGGCGGACTACGTGATTTGCAATCGTTATATTGGATCGCAAAGTATGTTTATAAAACTCAAAATATAGGTGATTTAGTTGAATTAAACGTGTTCAGAGAAGATGAACATGACCAATTTGAAAAAGCTGAGGAATTTTTGTGGGCAGTACGATGTCAAATGCATCAACTATCTAATAGAGCAATTGAACAATTGAACTTTGATCTTCAGGTCGAAGTAGCAACAGCAATGGGCTATAAAAATTCTCAAGCCCGTCGTGCTGTTGAGATATTCATGCAAGATTATTTTCGACACGCAACGCGTGTTGGAGATTTAACGAGGATATTTCTTACTTCGTTAGAGGCGGTTCACGCAAAAGATGACCCTTTGCTAGAGCGAATATTTAAAAGAAGACCCAAACTCGGTAAAGAGTATGCTGTTTTACAAAATAGACTAGCAATAAGGTCAGAAGAGAAATTTTTGGCTAATCCTATAAATTTACTTAAATTATTTTCAGAAGCACTTCGGACCGGATTATTAATTCACCCTAATGCTATGAGATTTGTTTCTGCAAACTTACCTTTGATAGATAAAGAATTTAGGCAATCGCCAGAAGCTCAAAATATTTTCTTAGAATTGTTACTCAAACACGGCAATCCAGAGAGAGCACTGCGCCGAATGAATGAATTAGGTTTTCTAGCAAAATTTATTCCAGAATTTGAGCCTATAGTAGCAATGATGCAGTTCAACATGTACCATAGCTACACTGTTGATGAGCATACGATCCAATGCCTAAAAACATTAGCACAAATTGAAAAAGGCGAATTGGTTGAAGAATTACCAATTGCAAGCTCAATCTTAAAAGGCGAGGTAAACCGTAAAGTAATTTATGTAGCATTGTTACTTCATGATATCGGTAAAGGACGTTCAGATGATCACTCAATATTAGGAGCTAAAATTGCGAGGAAAGTTTCACCGCGTTTAGGCCTAAAAAAACAAGAAACAGAAATCGTTGAATGGCTTGTTAGGTATCATCTCTTGATGTCTGATATGGCTCAGAAGAGGGACATATCTGATCCTCGTACCGTTCGTGATTTTGCAAAAGCAGTTCAAAGCGTCAAAAGGTTGGATCTTTTAACTGTTCTTACAGTATGCGATGTACGCAGTGTAGGGCCTGACACCTGGAACAATTGGAAAGCAACCCTGATCAGACAACTATATTCTGAAACGAGACTAACTTTAGAACAAGGTGGTGAGGCTCTAAACAGAGAAAACCGAATGGTTGAGGCAAAAAAATCGTTACGAGAAAAATTATTTGATTGGGATTCGACAGATATTAAAACAGAAATGGGGCGGCATTATCCGCCATACTGGCAAGGGTTCCAGATCGAGGCGCAATTCGCTTTTGCCAAATTACTGAAAGACCTTGGGTCTGATGAAATTAAAATGGACCTAACAGCTGATACAGAAAGAGATGCTACGAGAATTTGCTTTGCTCTGTCAGACCATCCTGGAATTTTCTCTCGGCTTTCTGGTGCCATAGCCTTGGTTGGAGCAAATGTGGTTGATGCCAGATCATATACATCCAAAGACGGATTTGCTACAGCTGCATTCTGGATACAAGATGGAGATGGTGCACCATATAATCAAACTCGATTTTCAAGACTTAGAGGCATGATTGAAAAAATATTAGGTGGTGAAATTATAACTCGCGACGCCATGAAGGAACGGGATAAGTTAAAAAAAAGGGAACGGGCTTTTAAAGTTCCAACTTCTGTAACTTTCGACAACGACGGGTCGGAAATATACACAATTATTGAGGTAGACACTAGAGATAGGCCCGGATTACTCTTTGATTTGACCAGAACGCTAGCCAATATGAACGTATATATAGCGTCCGCCGTTATAGCGACCTATGGAGAACAAGTTGTTGACAGTTTTTACGTTAAAGACATGTTTGGCTTAAAATTTTATAGTGAAAGCAAACAAAAAAAACTTGAGCAGAACTTACGACAGGCAATTAATCTCGGAGTGGAACGAGCACAATCTTGAAACCAATACGCTTTATATCGGGCTTTGTGACAGTTGGCTTTTGGACTTTAATAAGTCGTGTCTTGGGTATGGTACGAGAAATTTTATTATTTTCTTTGATCGGGGCTGGTCCAATTTTAGATGCTTTTTTTGCGGCATTTAGATTACCAAATATGTTCAGAAGATTTTTTGCTGAAGGTGCATTTAATTCAGCCTTCGTTCCTTTAATTTCAAAAAAATACGAAAAAAATGAAAATGCTACAGCTTTCGCAAATGAAGCTTTGGGCAGTTTAGCTTTTATTTTGCTAATTCTTACTACCCTCGCGATTATTTTTATGCCAGCGCTAATATGGGCTATCGCCAATGGCTTTGTAGGTGATGAACGCTTCGAAATCACTGTTGCATTTGGCCGAGTTATGTTTCCCTATATTTTCCTAATCTCCCTTGCAGCACTTCTATCTGGGGTGCTAAATGCTTTAGGTTACTTCGCTGCCGCTGCCGCTGCTCCTGTTCTGCTCAACATAATAATCATTTTAGGGTTGTGCATTTCGTTTGTCTTTGAATGGCCAACAATGACTGTTTTGATCTATTCAGTACCATTTGCAGGTATCATGCAATTGATACTCTTATGGACGGCTGCCGAAAAAGCTGGCTTAATTATCCGTCCGAGCAGACCAAGATTATCAAAAGATATGAAAATTTTAATCCGTGTAGCCATCCCAAGCGCCCTTGCGAATGGTGTTTTACAGATTAACTTGCTTGTTGGCCAATTCGTTTCAAGTCAGGAAAAGGGAGCAATTAGCTGGCTCTACGGTGCCGATCGATTGTATCAGTTACCTTTGGGTGTAGTAGGAATTGCAATTGGCATAGTATTGCTTCCCGAATTATCACGCCGAATTGCTAATAACGACGAGACCGGAGCTCGTTCAGCCTTCAATAATGCTTTCACAACAAGTATGGCGCTAACCATACCGGCTACCGTAGCTTTGTTTATTGTTCCGCTACCTTTAATATCAGCCCTTTTTCAACATGGTGAAACCACTTCTACCGATGCCATCGCCATGGCGCTTGCCACATCAATTTATGCTCTTGGGCTACCAGCGTTTGTGTTACAAAAAGTTTACCAACCAATCTACTTCGCTCGGGGAGATACGAAAACACCTTTTCGCTTTGCTGTTTTATCAATGATTGTAAATTCCTTAATTGCATTTGGCTTAATGCCAATTTACGGGTGGATCGCCGCACCAATTGCAACAACCGTGTCAGCCTGGGCTATGATAATATTACTTTTTACTGGAACCAAAAAATTGGGGAATAGTGGCCAGCTTTCCATGCTTTCAAAATCAAAATTTGTGCTGATTATTCTTTCATCATTTGTGATGGGTTTATTTTTATGGGTTGCAAATTTCCTTCTAAAGGAAGAAATTTTCTCTCTGCTTGAAAAAATTTCGTTCGCTTGTTTTTTAGTTTTGATAGGAGCATCAATCTACACTTTTACTGCAAATTTTTTGGGTGCATTTAACATCAAAGATATCCAAGAATCTATTAAAAGAAACTAATTCCTAAAAACAGAAATTACTTCCTTTATACCACCAGGACTTAAGAAAAATGACACTGTAAAACCTGTAACAAAACCTGCAAAATCAGCGATCCAGAGTTGCCCAGTTCCAAATAAAAAGCTAAAAAGTAATTGCACACTCATTAGCGCTACAATCAAAGAAAACGCCTGAGATTGATTTTTGTTTTTAGCTAATCGCAAAGCAATCCAGGAAACAAATGTATAAGCTCCAACAAAGCCATAAACTCCTGGATAAGAGCCAACCAATATTTGACCATTAGTTGCCGATATGGAATAAAAAAAAGCCGCAAGTATCGTACTCAGTATCCAAATCAATACTACGGATAGCGTCGAAAAAACTTCTCCAACCATTTTTCCCAAAGCCAACAATAAAACTGAAGCGAAAACAACCGAGAGACTTGATAAGTTGACAAATGGGTAGGCTACAAATCTAAAAACATTATCAATTGAAAGATTACCTGTTCCCAACATCCAATTTGCAAGTTTTGGCGGAACGCCGTAGTTTTGTATCAACAATAACCTTTCAGCAGCACCTCCAGTCTTTCCAATTAGCTCGCCCAAGTCAAAGAAAAGGAAAGCTTCAACAAGTGTTATGCCAAAAAAAATGACTAGGATAGCAGTTGGAATTGGATTAACTACAGGGGGTTTATTATACTCCGACAAGTTAACTTCCTTAGCTTGACCACAACTAATGACACAGGTAAGCGATTTGTCATGAAAAATCCAGACGGAGACTATTGATGAGTAAACCTGCACAACCTGAACCAATGGGTGAATTCAAAAAGCGGGTTTTTTCTGGAGTTCAACCTTCAGGTGGATTGACCCTCGGTAACTATTTGGGCGCAATCAAAAGATTTGTCCAGATGCAAGATGATAATTACGAAACAATTTATTGTGTAGTTGACCTGCACGCGATTACCGTGTGGCAAAACCCAAGCATACTGAGGCAAAATACTAGAGAATTAGCGGCATCCTTTATTGCGTCCGGGCTCGATCCAGAGAAATCTATTTTATTTAACCAATCTGCAGTGCCTGAACATGCGCAGTTAGGATGGGTCTTCAATTGTGTTGCTCGCATGGGTTGGATGCAACGAATGACACAGTTCAAAGATAAAGCCGGAAAGAATGCTCAGAATGCATCTCTCGGTCTATTTGGCTATCCTGCACTTATGGCGGCTGATATTTTAGCTTATCATGCAACTCATGTTCCCGTGGGGGATGATCAGAAACAGCACCTAGAGCTGACCAGAGACATAGCCATAAAATTTAATCATGACTATGAGGTTGATTTTTTTCCAATAACTGAACCTGTTATCGGAGGGCCCGCGGCCAGGGTAATGAGTTTACGTGACGGTACCAAAAAAATGTCTAAATCTGACCCTTCAGATTTAAGTCGAATAAATATGACCGACGATCCCGATATGATTGCAAATAAAATCAGAAAAGCGAAAACAGATCAATACGGCCTTCCTTCCGAACCGGAAGGGTTAGAAGGTAGAGCCGAGGCGCAGAATTTGGTATCAATATACGCAGCTCTTGGAGATGATAGCATTGAAAGCGTATTGAGCGAAATAGGTGGAAAACAATTTTCAGAATTTAAACCCATGTTGGTAGAAAGGGCAACAGAGGTGCTGGCACCAATTTCACGCGAGATGGGGCGAATAATGCAGGATATTACTCAATTAGATAAAGTTTTGAATAGTGGCGCACGTAAAGCTAAATCGGTTGCCGAACCAATTTTACAAAAAACTTTTGACATTATAGGTATGAAATAGAGAAGTTGGAATTAAAATGCGCAAATTTTTAGTTGTTCTTGACGACAGTCGCGAATGTTTAAGTGCAATGCGCTTTGCAGCCATGCGCGCAATGAAAACTGGGGGTGGAGTTGCTATTCTGTCAGTAATTCCCCCTGATGAGTTCAATCACTGGATTGGAGTTAGTGACCTGATGCGAGAAGAAGCTCGCGAAAGGATCCAAGCACATTTTGATGTTTTTGCAAAGTGGATGCGCGATAGTAATAAAATTGATCCTGATTTAATCATTCGTGAAGGCGAGCCAATCAAGGAAATATTAGACTACGTCACAGATAACCCTGAGGTTGGTGTTCTTGTTCTAGGTGCCGGAACCGATAATAGTGGGCCAGGGCCACTAGTTTCCCAATTATCCAAGAATTCAGGTTCACTCCCAGTACCAATTACGATTGTACCCGGTAACTTATCAAAGGAGCAACTTGAGGCTATAACCTAATGGGGCAGCTGAGACTCAGTATTTAAGCAAAAAATTTAATTTAGAATGATTCTAAACTCTTGACTTTTTTTGACTTAATTATCATATTAACGAGGTAAAACAAGGATTAGACAATGTTCATACAAACAGAATCGACACCAAATCCAGCTACTTTAAAATTTTTACCCGGACAGACAGTTTTAGAAGAGGGAACCGCTGATTTTCCTAATGCTGATGATGCAAACGTTTCCCCACTTGCTCAGAGACTGTTTAACGTAAGTGGCGTAACAGGTGTCTTTCTAGGCCGCGATTTTGTTACAGTTACAAAGGAAGATGGCGTGGACTGGGATCACGCAAAGCCTGCTCTCCTTGGCGCCATGATGGAACATTTTCAATCCGGTCAAGAAGCTATGAGCGGAGAAACAACACCTGATCATTCTACCGAAGTATCTGAAGAAGACGCTCCAATTGTTGGTCAAATTAAAGAATTGCTCGACAGTCGCGTCAGGCCAGCGGTTGCTCAGGATGGAGGAGATATTACTTTCCACGGGTTTGATCGAGGCGTAGTTTATCTTCAAATGAAAGGCGCATGTGCGGGCTGCCCCTCTTCAACAATGACCTTGAAAATGGGCATTGAAAATCTTTTAAGGCACTATATTCCAGAGGTGACCGAGGTTCGGCCAGTTGATCTGTGATCAAACTGTAATTGTTTTTGATACCTCTGATCAATACATAGCTGCGGCTCTGTATCGCGGAAAACAGAAAGTTAAAGCCGCAATAGAATTCATGAATCGAGGTCAGGCGGAAAGACTAATGTCTTCGCTAAACGAACTTTTAGAACGCTCCTCGTTGAATTGGTCAGACGTTGGAAAGATCGGTGTCTGCACAGGTCCAGGAAATTTTACTGGGATCAGAATCTCCGTGTCGGCTGCCCGGGGGTTAGCTTTAGGATTAAAAATTCCAGCCATAGGAGTTACTAGTTTTGAAACCACCTTGTACGGGTACGGTGATGAAAATTTAGCTTTGCTTCCAGCCAACAAAGGTTTTTATTATGTTGGCTCAAATCCAAAAAATGCAAAATTTATGTCAGCAGATGAGATAGACGTTAAAAATGATAAGTATATTAGAAAATCTAAACCAGAAGTTCATTTGAAAAATCTAGCTCTTCTAACCCAAGAAAAAGAAACCGAGGTTAGTCGTCCTAGTCCATGTTATATAAAACCAGCAGACGCATCTCCTAACCTAAGCAACGTACCAAATTTACTAAAATGACACCCTTCGAAATGGCAAAACTACATTTGCTTTCTGGCTCCCTTACTCGACCATGGAGCGAAAGCGAGTACAAAATTTTACTGTCTACAGATACAATTAGATTTTTTTATGTTGAAAATGGCTTTCTTGTCGGTCGTCTTATCGGACCAGACGCAGAGATTTTGAATGTAATTGTTCATCCAAAATATCGTAGATTAGGCAAGGCAAGGTATCTCATTGACAAGTTTGAAAAAGAAGCAAAAGAGGAAGGATCTTCAAAGTGTTTTCTAGAAGTGGCCGAATCGAACAGCCGAGCCAATAAACTTTACCAATCTTTAAACTATTTAAGCGTTGGGAAAAGAAAAAATTACTATGAATTTGTTGATGGTCGCAAAGACAATGCATCGATCTTGGCTAAGGAAATATGAACCTAATTTAAATTATTCTAAAATTAGATTGATTTGAAAAAAAAGCTGTTGACCACCATTTGCTGAAGCGTCTTAATAAGCTAATATCATTTTATGATCCACTAGCGTCACAACGTGCAAGGATCTATTAACAATTGGGAGTTTTATATGAATATCGTTACCAAAATGTTGTCAACCGCAGTTGGTTTGACCATGAGCGCAGGTATAGCTTTAGCCGAACCCGCTATTATTTTTGATCTTGGGGGAAAATTTGATAAATCCTTTAATGAATCTGCTTTTACTGGCGCACAACGCTGGGCAGATGAAACCGGTGGATCTTTCAGAGAAATTGAACTTCAAAACGAAGCGCAGCGAGAACAAGCTTTGCGTAGATTTGCAGAAGCGGGCGCTAACCCTATCGTAATGGCAGGCTTTGGTTTTGCTGACTCACTCGGGAAGGTTGCACCAGATTATCCAGATACAAAGTTTGCTGTTATTGATGTAAACTGGTTGAGCCTACCTAACGTAAGGGGCGTCGGGTTTAATGAGCATGAAGGGTCCTATTTGGTTGGTATGCTTGCTGCTCAAGCATCGAAGACAGGAACCGTTGGTTTTGTAGGGGGCATGGATATCCCTCTCATCAGGCGTTTTGGATGCGGTTACGCGCAAGGCGTGAAGGCGGTTAATCCTAATGCTACTGTCATAGCCAATATGACTGGAACAACCCCTGCTGCATGGAACGATCCAGTGAAAGGTTCTGAACTTACAAAAGCTCAAATTAGCCAAGGTGCAGATGTAGTTTATGCTGCTGCAGGCGGCACTGGAGTGGGTGTTTTGCAAACAGCTGCTGATGAGGGCATTTTATCAATAGGTGTTGACGCAAACCAGAACTATCTACACCCAGGGAAAGTGTTAACTTCAATGTTAAAGCGTGTTGATAATGCTGTTTATGAGGCTTTTTCTGCTGGAGAAAATTTAGAAACAGGGAATTTTCAAATGGGTATAGCCAATGGCGGAGTGGGATATGCATTAGACGAGCATAATGCTTCGTTAGTATCTAACGCTATGAAATCTGCAGTTGATGCAGCAGCGGCTTCAATATCTAACGGATCAATGTCAGTTCATAATTATACCGACGATGAGTCCTGCCCAGCTATATCATTCTAGTAGAGTGTGAAAATACTTTTAAAAACCGCACCATTTACGGTGCGGTTTTTATATTGAATTGAGAAGTAAATGACTGAAAACCCAGCGATTGAATTACGGAAAATTTCTAAATCCTTCGGTCCAGTTCAAGCAAACAAGGATATTACTATCCGCGTTATGCCTGGAACCATCCATGGGATCATTGGAGAAAATGGCGCTGGAAAGTCAACATTAATGTCGATTTTATACGGTTTTTATAAGGCTGATGCAGGAGAAATTTTTGTTGATGGCAAAAAAATTTCTATACCTGATAGCCAAGCAGCAATAGCTGCAGGAATTGGAATGGTTTTCCAACATTTTAAGCTTGTTGAGAACTTCTCAGTTCTAGAAAATATTGTTCTCGGTGCAGAAAGTGGCGCTTTATTATCTCCATCTCTAAGTAAGGCCAGAACTGAACTTGCCGCGCTAGCCTCTGAATATGAGCTAAATGTAGATCCTGACGCTATTATTGAGGATATTGGGGTTGGAATGCAGCAAAGAGTAGAGATCCTCAAAGCCCTTTACCGACAGGCAAAGATTTTAATTTTGGATGAACCTACAGGTGTTTTGACTCCAGCTGAGGCTGATCAACTGTTTAGAATACTGAAGCGGCTACGTGAGGAAGGTAAGACGATTATTTTAATCACTCATAAGCTTCGAGAAATTATGGACAGTACAGATACAGTAAGCGTAATGCGTCAGGGTGAAATGACAGCTACCTTAAAAACTAACGATACTAGTCCTGAAGATTTAGCGGAACTAATGGTGGGAAGAAAAGTTTTACTTCGCGTTGATAAAACGCCCGCGAAGCCCACTAAGCCAGTGCTTGAAATAAAAAACCTCAGTATGGTTGATGATTTTGGCGTACAAAGATTGAAAAATATCAGCTTGACTGTAAAAGCTGGAGAAATACTTGGTATCGCCGGTGTGGCGGGCAATGGTCAATCAGAGCTCCTAGAAGTCCTGGGCGGTTACAGCGCTGCTACAGGTGTTGTTAAGCTAAACGGATCAGAAATAGATTTGTCAACCAGTGTATCCGGCGACGGGCAAGCAAGACGCGCACTGGGAATAGCGCACGTACCCGAGGATAGACAACGCGAGGGTCTAATAATGGACTTCATGGCGTGGGAAAATGCAGTTTTTGGTTATCACCGTGATAAATCCAACCAAGCTAACCGATTTTTTATGGATAATAATGCAATTCGAAAAGAGACCGAAGAAAAAATGAAGCGGTTCGATGTTCGGCCTCCTAACCCAAAACTAACCGCAAAAAATTTTTCAGGCGGAAATCAACAAAAAATAGTTTTGGCCCGTGAGATTGAGCGCAATCCAAATTTACTGCTTGTCGGCCAACCAACGCGCGGAGTTGATATTGGTGCCATTGAATTTATACATCAACAGATTGTTGCGTTGCGCGACCAAGGAAAAGCTATTTTGCTTATATCCGTCGAGTTAGATGAAATTTTATCACTTTCAGACAGAATGGTTGTGATGTTCGATGGAAAGATTATGGGAGAGAGACAGCCTGCAAATACGAATGAAAAAGAACTTGGACTTTTGATGGCTGGTGTTTCTGAGAAAGCAGCTCAATGATGTGTTTAAATCGTGCAAATGACTTTATTGGAGCATGCAAATGGATATAATGCCAAAATGGGTAGATATAATTGTTGTTCCGTTAATTTCTGTATTTCTAGCAGCCTTTTTATCTGCATTACTAATTCTAGCGATCGGTGAAAGCCCAATAGCCGCTTTAAATCTTATGATTGAAGGTACATTATTTCGATCTGCTGGTTGGGGATATATGCTTTATTACACTACGAATTTTATTTTTACTGGTCTTGCTGTTTCAGTGGCCTTTCATGCTGCACTTTTTAATATTGGAGGAGAAGGTCAAGCTATGATCGGGGGATTAGGAGTAGCACTTGTTTGCCTGTTCATTCCGTGGCCTCATTGGACATTAGCTATAATTGGCGCTTCAGTTGCAGCCGCTCTTTTTGGTATGATTTGGGCAGGTTTGCCGGCTTATCTCCAGGCAAAAAGAGGAAGCCATATTGTAATCACCACGATTATGTTTAATTTCATCGCAGCAGGTGTGCTCAATTTCTTCTTGGTAGATGTTTTAAAGCCCAAAGGAAGTATGGATCCTGCTTCAGCAAATTTTCCAGCAACCACTCACCTCCCCACCTTCCAAGATCTAGCAAGCTTATTCGGCTTTGAGAAAGCATTTAGATCTGCTCCTGCAAATGTTAGTTTTTTTATTGCGCTTTTGGCATGTGTGGCCGTTTGGTATCTGATTTGGCGCTCTCCATTAGGATACGAAATTAGAGCTTTAGGAAAATCCGGGCCAGCCGCGCGCTATGCAGGTGTTAGACCGGTCAAAATAATAATGATAGCGATGATGATCTCTGGTGCACTATGTGGAATGATGGCAATCAATACTACACAAGGGGAAAGTGAACGTCTTATTTTGAACTTCACGGAAGGCGCTGGTTTTATAGGCATCGCAGTTGCTCTAATGGGACGCAGTCATCCGTTTGGAGTTTTAATGGCAGCATTATTATTCGGATTTCTATACCAAGGTGGTGCAGAATTAGCCCTATGGACAAAAATACCACGTGAGCTGATCGTAGTCATCCAAGCCTTAGTAATACTGTTTACTGGCGCCCTCAGTTTGATGGTGAGAGCTCCCCTTGAAAGCTTTTTCATGTCTTTGCAAAAGGCTAAAGGATGATTGACTTTTTAACCCTTCTTCAAGTTTTAGATAGCTCACTGCGCCTTGCAACTCCGTTATTGTTAGTTTGCCTGGCTGGATTATTTTCAGAACGCGCAGGTATTTTTGATATCGGACTTGAGGGAAAGCTTTTAGCCGCTGCATTTGTTTCTGCAGCTTTTGCATCAATAACAGGATCCGTTTGGTTAGGTCTTTTGGCAGGCATTTTAGCATCAATTATGTTATCACTTCTTCATGGGTTAGCGTCGATAACACTCCGCGGAGATCAAATAATATCAGGAGTTGCCATAAACTTTTTAGCAGCAGGTCTTACTGTGGTAATAGCACAAGATTTGTTTGGGCAAGGGGGACGAACACCGCCATTAAAGTCTGGTGGTAGGTTCGAGCCAATAAATTTTCCAGGTACCACTTCATCGAAAGAAATCAGTGACGCAGGCCCGTTGATGCAACTCTATTCAGAACTTTTTTCTGGACATTCTCTTCTTGTTTACATCGCCCTTTTGACGGTACCAATTTCATGGTTTTTACTTTACAAAACGCGGTATGGCCTCCGATTACGGGCTGTTGGGGAAAATCCCGCTGCGGTTGATACAGCAGGCATATCAGTTATCGGCTTGCGCTATAGTGCAGTTGTTATTGGAGGGGTTTTGTGCGGTATTGCCGGAGCATATATTGCAACCTCCCTGCAAGCAAATTTTACAAAAGATATGTCGGCAGGCCGTGGGTTTATTGCGCTGGCTGCCTTAATTTTTGCTAAGTGGCGACCATGGTACGCACTAGGAGCATGTTTGTTATTCGGATTTTTCTTTGCTGTGGATACTCGATTTCAAAATATATTACTGCCCGCTTGGGCTTTAAGTGGGTTTTTAATTTTTATTGCTCTAGGTCTGATGAGTTATGTTTGGAAAAAGGATCTTTTGGACAAAGTAGTTCTTGGAGGTTTAGCCCTTGGAATTTCAGCTATCGCCATTATGGTGATTTCTTCTGTTTGGAATAGCGGTATTAGTAACCAAATAAAAATTCCCGTCGTTTTCATACAGTCATTACCTTATATCCTAACCGTAGTTGTGTTGGCCGGTTTTGTAGGCAAAGCAATTCCTCCCAGGGCTGGTGGACAACCATATGTTAAAGAGCGCTAACGATACTTAGTTTCAGACTATTCTAGCTGTTGCAAATGCCAAATAATTCTGTCTAAAGACGGCCATGCAAATTTATCTTCCAATAGCTGAAGTTTCAGTGAACGCTTTCCTTTTACTTGGCTTAGGTGGAGTGGTTGGTATTCTCTCCGGAATGTTTGGTGTTGGTGGTGGTTTCTTAATGACGCCGCTTCTGTTCTTTATTGGCATTCCCCCAGCTGTTGCAGTTGCAACAGAAGCAAATCAGATAGTTGCGTCCTCATTTTCAGGAGCATTGGCTCATTTAAAACGTAAAACTGTTGATTTAAAAATGGGTTTAATTCTTCTGATTGGTGGTCTTTTGGGGGCTGGAATTGGATTGATTATTTTTAATTATCTTAAAAGCCTTGGCCAAGTCGATTTACTTGTAAAACTTTGCTATGTTGCTTTCTTAGGTATTATTGGCAGTTTGATGTTTATAGAAAGCTTGCGGGCAATTTTAAAAACGCAGAGCGGTTTAATACCAAAAAAAGTTCGCAGACCAAGAAGTTTGGCACAACAATTACCCTTTAAAATGCGTTTCAGAACCTCAGGGCTATACATTTCCGTAATACCACCAATATTGGTCGGTCTCTTAGTAGGGATCTTATCAGCAATAATGGGTGTTGGTGGTGGGTTTATTATGGTGCCAGCTATGATTTACATACTTGGCATGCCGACAAAAGTTGTAGTAGGAACATCACTTTTTCAAATTATTTTTGTTACAGGTTTTACAACCATATTGCATGCAACAACAAATTACACAGTTGATATAGCTTTGGCTGTTCTTTTACTTTTGGGAGGTGTAATTGGTGCTCAATTCGGTAGCCAGTTTGGAACACGTTTACGGGCTGAACAGTTGCGAATTCTATTAGCATTAATGGTTATTGCTGTTTGCTTAAAAATTGCCCTCGACTTGTTGATTATGCCAACTGAACTGTACTCAATCAGCAATGCGAGTATGCACTAATGTTGAGGCTATTTTTATTATTTTTGATATCAACTTCATCTGCCATAGCAGAAAGTGTTGTCATTGGAATGGACAAAGAAAAAGTTGCTATTACTGCAACATTTGATGGATCCCAAATTTTATTGTTTGGTGCGGTTAAAAGAGATAAACCAGCTCCCATCGGTGATATTCAGGTTGTTGTTACTATAGCAGGACCATCCGAACCAATTTCAGTTCATAGAAAATCAAAAGTTTTAGGAATTTGGATGAACACTGATACTGTAGAAGTAGATGCTGCACCAAGCTTCTATGCTGTTGCTACAAGTTCAGGTTTTTCATCAACTATAAATGATACTGAAGACCTAAGATATAAAGTTTCTATACCTCGCGCAATTAGATCTGTTGGTGCACCAATGGATGTTTTAGATGCAGCTTCGTTTTCAGACGCAGTGATACGCATCAGAAGTGAAAAAGGGTTATATCAACTGCTTGAGAACAAGGTTAATATTGACGAACAAACCTTATTTCGGACGTCTATAGACATGCCTGCAGATATATCTGACGGTGACTATACCGCGCGCATTCTCCTAACAAGGAATGGAAATGTAGTTGATGAGTTTACTACAATAATTGACGTTAGAAAAGTTGGTTTAGAACGTTTCTTATTTAATATGTCTCGAGAAAACCCTCTGGCATATGGTTTAATGTCAATTGCAATTGCTATATTTGCCGGATGGGCGGCCTCATTACTATTTAGATTTTTTAGGACTACCTAGCGTGGCGCCATTCTAATGGCACCATCTAAACGTATTACCTCTCCATTCAACATATCGTTCTCAATAATCTGCACTACTAACTTGGCAAATTCCGTTGGTTTTCCTAATCGTGATGGAAATGGAACCTGTTTTCCCAAGGATTCTTGAACTTCTTCAGGCAGGCTTTCCAAGAGTGGTGTCAAAAATAATCCTGGTGCTATCGAACAGACACGAATGCCTTTATCCGAAAGATCCCTTGCCATAGGAAGTGTCATTCCTACGATACCACCTTTAGAAGCTGAATAAGCAACCTGACCTATCTGCCCATCATAAGCCGCAACTGATGCTGTATTTACTATAACACCCCGAAAACCATCCTCCGAATACGCCCTATTTTTGACCATTTCAGCCGCACATATAGAAGCTACGTTGAAGGAGCCAATCAGATTAATGTTAATCACTTTTGCAAATAGTTCACTTGAATGAGGTTCACCTCGTGAAACAGTTTTTGCTGCTGGACCTATTCCAGCACAATTTACAACAATCTGAATTCCATCATTTTTCTTCAAAAAAGATAAAACCGCTTGGTTTACTGAATTTGTATCTGTTACATCAACCTTGTAAAAATCCGAATTTATTTCCTCCGAAACTGCTAAACCTTTATTTTCATCTAAATCAAAAATAGCTACATTTGCACCCATGGAAGAAAGCGAACGCGCTGTTGCTTCACCCAGCCCGGAGGCACCTCCAGTAACTACAGCTGATATTTTTTCATTTATTTCCATTGATCACCTCACCATATTTTCTATTTTACTATACAAATTATTTCTTTTGGCTAAATTTTAAATGCGTTAAATAATTTTTAAATATTGGCGTCAGGATAAACAAATGACACAAAACAAACAACTTTTCAGAGAAGAGTTCCCTACCTTTGTCGAGATGCCAACTAGATGGATAGATAATGACGCCTATGGTCATATGAATAATATTGTCCACTATGCACTAATAGACACAGCTGTTACTGACTGGCAAAGAAACCGCGGGTTCTTTAGTGACGAACATAAATGTTTAGAATTTATGGTAGTAGAAAGTGGTTGTCGCTATTTTTCGGAAGCTGCATACCCAGATAAAATAGCAGTTGGCTTAAGAATAAAAAAAATTGGTAATACATCATGGGTATATCAAGCAGGGCTTTTTCGAGAAGAAGATGAACTGTGTTTTGCCCTCGGTTTTTTTGCCCAGGTTCTCGTAGACTGTGAAAAACGAAGGCCCGCACCTATTCCCAAGAAAATGCATGACGCATTAAAGTTGATAGAAATTTAATTTGACGCCCATAAAATGCAAAGGATAGTTATTATTAAATAAGTTCAGAAATTGACCACTTGTCCAGTTTCAGCAGAGGCCTGGGCTGCATGCCCCATCCTTACAGCCCAAATTCCGTCGTCCAGAGTGACCTCTGGAGGCATTTTCCCATCCACCACGAGCATAAATTTTTGATGTTGATAAAAGGTAGAACCATTATGATCTCCTGCCTCTAATATCTTCTTATCTACGGGCACCTCCATCTCTTTTAAAATAGATTTATCTCTAGGACTAACCACTATTTTTGATATTGGAGGAGCACCAAGTTTTTTAGGCCAAAACCTAGCAGGTCCTGGGATAAAAGCCTCAACTTTGCCAGCCTCTCCAGTGATTGATATCTCTTCTTGATACTTTGAACCTTCTGCAAACATACAGAGTTCCAGCATTGCCTTCATATTATTTTCAAACTCAACAATGACATATCCGTGATCCCAAATATCTGGTACCGAACCAGAGTAATCTTCCTTCAGGTGGTTAACGGCCTGCCCTCCACTTGCCATTATCTTAATTGGGTTAGACTTTGTAATTAACCTCATCAAATCAAAAAAATGACAGCATTTTTCAACAAATGTCCCTCCACTATTTTTATTAAATCTGTTCCAATTATCAACTTTAGGAAGAAAGGGAAATCTATGTTCACGGATGGAAAGCATTTTGATACCACCAGTTACATTTTTTTGCTGCCTGATTAGTTCTGCTATGGGTGGCATATATCGATATTCCATAGCCACCCAAACCGGTGCTGTGTATTGAACTAAAAAGTTTTGTACTCTCTCCAAGTGATTGATGTCAGTAAACAAAGGTTTTTCCACTAAAATTGGCTTATGAGGTACACTAGCCAATCGTTCCAATTGTTCCATGTGAAGATGATTTGGCGAAACTATTAACCAGCAATCAATGTTTTCATCACTTAAAATTTCATCCAGAGAATCATAAAACTTGGACTCTGGAGCAAGTGCTTTTGCCATCTTCTGCATATTTAAATTAGGTTCATAAACAGCATAAGTTAAAGCATCATCTATTAAATTTATATTGCGAAGATGCTCTTGCCCCATCATTCCACAACCAATAATTCCATACCTTTTTTTCATAATGCTCCTAACTGATACGCGTCGTATAGCGTGCAATATTTGTATCGATCCAACTTCGTGAAAACTCTACAGGAGCTCCAACCTGATCGTATGCTAAACGTTCTATGCAAACTGTTTCCTGACAATTCATTACTTTAAATTCCTTAGGAGACCAAACAGGCACTGGAAGTAAGGTAGCGCTGTCTTTAGCTGAAGTAATACGCAAATTAAGAATATCTTTATAAAAGAGATAAATAGACTGTGAAATATTATTAAATTTAAGGCCATCAGTTTTAATCGAGTCTAAGTAAATTTCTTCCAACACGCAGGGTAGATTATCTAAGAAACGCAATCGCCTAATCCTCAGGCATTCATCTGATTCTCCAAAAAATGGTGAGGATTTTGGTTTTTTAACTAAATTGATGTCTAAATTTTTAGCTGAAGGCAAACCTCCGCCATCGATAAGCTCAACTCTAAAAAACGAGTAAATGGAATTAAATTTTGTATTAAATTTTATGTAATTACCAGAACCGTGCCTTCGAAATAAAGCACCTTTTTTTTCAAGGTCTTTTAATGATTTGCGCAGTGTTCCAACAGAAATGTTGAGAGATTTGGCCAATTGTCTTTCAGGCAGAAGACGTTCACCATCAGATAACCGACCTGCTATTATTTCTCTCATAAGCATTTCACTAATTTGGATATAAACTGGTAAAGAAGTAGCTTCCGACATGCTTCCAAAATGTAAGTAATTTAAAAATTGATACACTATTGATTTACATATGTTGTAATGTTACGCAAGACTTAACATTAGGGGGGGCTATGACCGTCGTACCAATAACATCTTATGAATTGAAGGCTGCAGAGATTTCTTGGTTCTCAGCTTTATGCTCTGACGATTATCAATTCTTGGGAGTTCCAGATGGAAACCTTCGAAGTTCATGGGACCATTGTAGTCAAATAGTGAAAGAAGCGGAAAACTATGGATTTCGAAATATCCTTTGCCCGTCTTCTTATCAAGTTGGACAAGACACATTGAGCTTTGTGGCTGGTTGCGCTCCAATAACGGAAAAAATTAATATGCTCGCTGCAGTAAGGTGCGGTGAAATGCAACCCATTATGCTCGCCCGAACTATCGCCACTTTAGATCACATGCTAAAAGGTCGACTTACTATTAATATCATTAGTTCCGATTTTCCTGGGGAAACCGCTGAGAGTGGATATCGATATAAACGTTCACGGGAAGTAGTTGAAATTTTAAAACAAGCATGGACACAAGATGAGATCAACTATGAAGGTGAGACATACAAATTTTCAGGTCTTACAACTGATCCTTCAAAGCCTTTTCAAATTGGAGGACCGCTACTTTATTTCGGTGGCTATTCTCCACCAGCTCTTGAACTATGTGGACAACATTGTGATGTATATCTCATGTGGCCTGAACCAAAAGAACAAATAATTAGCCGAATGAAATCTGTAAATGAAGTAGCTGAAAAATATAATAGAACCCTCGATTATGGTTTGAGAGTTCATATGATTGTTAGAGATTCCGAAATAGAGGCCAAAGAATATGCTGAGTACATAGTGTCAAAGCTAGAGGATGACTTTGGGAAGAAAATTAGAGAGCGGGCGCAGGACAGCTCTTCCTTGGGAGTATCGCACCAAACAAAAAATAGAAAAATGGCGGATGAATTCGGTTACGTCGAACCTAATCTTTGGACAGGAGTGGGTAGAGCAAGATCTGGATGTGGCGCTGCTATTGTTGGATCAACTGATCAAGTGATGAGTGAATTGGAACAATATCAGAAATTAGGAATTCGTTCTTTTATCCTATCTGGGTACCCCCACCTTGAAGAATGTAAACATTTTGGCTCAAAGGTCTTGCCAAATATAAAAACTTGTTCTTTACCACATGAGTACGGACGAGTTCCCAACAATACACCTTCAACTCCACTTGGGATAGGGGAGCGTCACTAATGGAAAGAATTAAAATAAGTTCAACGCTTACCATGTCCCAGTTGGTTTACGGTATGTGGCGATTAGGTGATGATGAAGATACATCGCCGGACCATGTACGAAATAAAATCGAAAGTTGTTTGGACCAAGGAATAACCTCCTTTGATCAGGCCGATATTTATGGCGGCTATGAGGCTGAAGAAATTCTAGGAAATGCACTTAAAGGTTCAAGCCTACGTCAAAAAATGGAAATTGTTACCAAGTGCGATATCGTCGCTCCAGTAGGTAGGTATAAAAATGCTCGCGTTAAGTATTATGATACGTCAAGAGACCATATTTTAAATTCAGTAGAGCAATCTTTAAAGCTAATGGGTATCGACTACATTGACTTGCTTTTACTTCATAGACCTGATCCATTGATGGATCACTTTGAAACCGGTGCTGCACTTGATGAAATAATTGCTTCTGGGAAAGTAAGAAATGTGGGCGTTTCAAATTTCAAACCGTGGGATTGGAATTTATTGCAAACTGGGATGAAAAATAAACTTGTCACCAATCAAATTGAGTTAAGCGTTCTTGCTCACGACGGCTTCACAAATGGAGACGTTGCATTTCACCAAAGTAAAAATACTCCAATTATGGCGTGGTCTCCCTTAGGGGGAGGAGACATATTTTTAAAATCTAACGAAAAGATTTTGAATCATCTGGATAGTATAGGAAAAACATTTGGCTTCGAGCCAGGGACGGTCGCCGTTGCCTGGTTGCTCGCACACCCTGCCAATATTTTACCTGTGCTAGGAACAAACTCATTGGCCCGAATAGAGACAATTTCAAAAGCCTTAGAGGTTAAATTGGATAGACAAACTTGGTTTGAAATTTATACAGCTGCGCTTGGACGTGAAGTTGCTTAGTGACAGCGGAATTAGATTTTAATGAAAAATCAGGATGAGTTCAGATTTGCTTTAGGGAAGTACACAACAGGGGTCACAATTGTTACCTGTAACGGTAAAAATGGCCCGATAGGAATTACAGCAAATAGCTTTTCAAGCCTGTCTTTATCACCCCCATTAGTTCTATGGTCACCGGCAAAGGCTTCCAAAAGACATGATACTTTTTTAAAAGCTGAAAAGTTTACAATTCATATTGCTGGTGAACATCAAATTGAGCTATGCAAAAGCTTTTCAAAGAGCGCTGATGGTGGAAGTGAAATGAATTGGAATTTCAATGATGAAGGTGAAGCCTTTATCAAAAATTGTTCCGCACGGTTTGAATGCACAAAATATAGTCACTTTGACGGAGGCGACCATTCAATTATCGTGGGAGAGGTGAAAAAGTTTGAAACTACGGACAATAAACCGTTAGTATATTGGGGAGGCAATTACCAAAAACTTTAATATTTGACGAAATTCAGAAATATGAAGATAACAAAATTTTAAATAATTTTTTGTTTTTATATCACCAAACTTTTCTGTTTGACCTATTTTAGATTTTAGAGTTTGGTAGCGCTACCAATGGTGCAAATTTTAGCACCTATATTTTATAAATTAGGTCATCTAGTGACTTAGTTTTTTAGTACAACTAAAATGTTTCTACTCTCGGGAGGAAAAGAATGAAACGTAATATTAAATCTTTAAGTATCGCAGCTGCTCTGTCCTTAAGTTTTGGGACCATGGGGATCGCGGGTTCTCACGATGTTTGCAATACGCCATCAAAGTTAGGTGACATGGGAAGTTTTCCTGGCGAAGTCATAACTATGCAAGGATCAATGTTAGGCACTGACCAAGAAATGTTAGAAAATACCATTAGCTGCTTTGAAAAGGCAACTGGTGCAACAGTTCAATATTCTGGGTCATGTGATTTTGCAGCCCTCGTCGTTGCAGACATGCGTTCGAATAACCCACCTAACATCGCAATTTTTCCACAACCGGGTCTTGCAGCTGACATGGCCGCGGAAGGTCACCTTATTCCAATTGGTGATGATGCAGCCTCTTGGATGGCTGATAATTACGGAGCCGGCTCTTCATGGGTCGATCTTGGAACTTATGCCGATGCCAGCGGCAATAAGAATTTCTATGGATTTGCATACAAAATGGATCTGAAATCTTTAGTTTGGTATTCACCTGAGCAATTTGAAGATAATGGCTATGAAATTCCTTCTACAATGGAAGAACTAATTGAGCTTTCTGATCAAATGGTTGCGGATGGCAACACTCCTTGGTGCATAGGTGTGGAGTCTGGAAATGCGACTGGATGGACCGCAACAGACTGGATGGAAGACATCATGCTACGCACAACTTCAGCGGAAAACTATGATCGGTGGGTTTCAAATGACCTTGCCTTCAATAGTCCTGAAGTAATCAACGCAATGAACCTTTATGGTCAATTTTCTAGGAATGACGAGTACGTCGCCGGTGGAGCATCATCAGTAGCTACCACGTCTTTCGGTGATGCGCCGAAAGGTTTGTTTACTTCACCACCAAGGTGTATGATGCATCGTCAAGCCTCTTTTATCACAGGTTTTTTTCCTGATAAAGGAGAAGAAGTTGCACGCGGTGAGGCAGATGCTTTCTACTTCCCTCCATTCGCATCGGGAAATTTAGGAAATCCAGTTCTTGGCGCAGGGACCCTGTACACAATGGCTAAAGACTCGCCTGCAACTCGTGCATTCTTTAAATATTTGCAAGAAGCCTCAGCTCATGAAGCTTGGATGCAGCAAGGTGTATTCCTAACTGCGCACAAAGGCGCTGACTTATCTGCTTATGCAACACCACTTCTTAGAAAGCAGGGAGAAATCCTAGCAAATGCAACAACTTTCCGTTTTGACGCTTCTGACTTAATGCCTGGTGCAATTGGAGCAGGTGCTTTTTGGAGCGAAATGACAGCATTTGCAAACGGACAGGATGCAAAAAGAACAGCTGACAATATTCAAGCAGCATGGGACGCTATTAAGTAATAATAGCTACCAAACAAGCTTTAAGAGCACAGGGTAAAACCTGTGCTCTTATTTAATTATCACTAGGTAAACCAAATACATGCGGTCAGTACAATCGATAATATTTAGCAATAGCTTAGCTATCGTATTAACGATTGTCTGCGTGCTACCAATTACTGCTGTTTTCATTTTTTCATTAACTGCGCCAATAGATGATGCTTTCGCCAATTTTGGTCTCTGGCTCCATGATAAATACAATTGGTCTGTAGCTATTTTTGTTACTGAACTTAGATTTGCAAAAGTAGGATTTGCACTACGATCTGTGATAATAGCTTTATTTATTTCATTCCTTTATTATTGGATCGCAAATTGGCTCAACTTTGGATTAGCAAATTTCCGATCAAGCAATTCAATCGGGAAAAGGTCAGTAATTGCAGAAGCTATTCAGCCCTGGATATTTGTAGGGCCAGCATTGATCTTACTCTTACTATTTTTGCTAATTCCTGCACTCACTACATTGAAAATTTCTTTCACAGAACCTGGTGGAACAGCTTCAGTTAGCAACTATTCATTTCTGTGGGACCAAAATGCTTTAGGTTATATGCAATTTAGGTTGGCTATGAGAAATAGTTTAATGTGGTTAATTTTAGTACCATCGCTTTGTATAGTATTTGGATTACTTATTGCCGTTTTAGCCGACTCAGTAAGGTGGGGGGTCGTCGCAAAAACATTTATTTTCGTACCCTTGGCCATCTCGTTTGTTGGAGCAGCCGTGATCTGGCGAAATATCTTGGCAGGTGGAGGTATCGAACCACAAGAAGCAATAAACGGAGTTACACCTTCCTACCAAATAGGACTACTAAAGGCACTATTAGGACATACACCCGAGTATAATGAACCACTTTATAATCTCAAATTTTGGGGCAACTTTTACCTAATGTGGATTATGGTATGGATCAAAACCGGTTTTGCGATGGTTATTTTTTCTGCTGCGTTGAGAGGGGTACCGCAAGAGACGGTCGAGGCTGCTATAATTGATGGAGCTAACCCTCGGCAGCTATTCTTTAGAATAAAGTTACCACAAATTTTTTCAACTGTGGTGGTTGTATGGACATACCTTGTAACAGACGTTTTAAAGGTATTCGATATTCCTTACGCATTATCCGCCAATGATGACGATAAGCTTTTGCTTGCTACTATGATGGAAGCTGCAATGAATACCTGGTCTATTGGTGGTAGTAATGTGGATAATTTATTCGCGGCTATCGCGATCATGCTCATGTTAACAGTTATTCCCCACATGATTTTCCTTGGTTGGCGTATACGCCGTGAACAAAAGCAATTAGAACATTAAGAGGTTGTTAAAATATGTTTAATCGTTCTTTTGCTCACATTATCCTGGCATTAATTTTGGTAATATGGGTGGTTCCCTTTATCGCTCTTATAACAACATCGTTCAGATCAGAAGTTGCATCTAAAACTTCAGGTTTTTGGACAGCATTCACGCCAACTGAACTTGGGCATCGCTTTAGTACACATGACAAAGGGCAACAATTCAAAGTCATCGAAATGCGCGGTAATATTTTTGAACGGATAAATAAGAGCGAAGAATGGTTTACGATATCTGGGGGAATAAACTCAATTATGTTTAAGGGTAGAGTGCCTGACCCCGATAAACCAGGTAAAACCAAGTTAATTCGAAAACTAGTGCCCGCAGGCGAAGTCATGGATGTTCGCGGTGGGGAATTTATTTTCCAAGCTAACGGTGATTTTATTTGGTCTTTTCCAGAAGCAACAGCACCAAAGCCAAAAAACCTTGATGTTTTTATTAATCAAGATCCAGTATTTGGAGCGGAGGCCTATTTTGAGGTCTTGTTAGATAACAAAGACGTTCCAAACGCTCTGATATCTTCCTTTATCGTGGTGGTGCCCGCAACAATAATTCCTATTACAGTTGCTGCGTTTGCTGCATATGCTTTTTCATGGATGCAGTTTCCAGGCCGAGACTGGTTATTTATACTTGTAGTTTCACTGATGGTGGTGCCAACCCAGTTAGCTTTTTTACCAATTTTACAGGGCTTCAACGGGCTTGCAAGCTGGGCTACTGCACTTAAACAATGGACGACGGATTGCGAATTGACAAACACATGCCAATTCCCAACTAAGTCATTCGCAGGTTTGTGGCTTACTCATACAGGCTTTGGCCTTCCTCTCGCTATCTTTCTTTTGCGCAATTACATCGTAGGATTGCCGCGGGAATTACTTGAGAGCGCCAAAATCGACGGTGCTAATCACATGCAAATTTTTGTGAAAGTAGTTATACCACTTTCTGTACCAGCACTCGCTTCATTCAGTATTTTCCAGTTTCTCTGGATCTGGAATGATCTATTGGTAGCTATGTTTGTTGGACCTACTGCAAATGATGATGTAGTTTTTCCAATTTTACTAGAAAGACAATTAGGAACTTTTGGAGACCAACTTCATCTTCTGAATGCTTCCGCAGTGATTTCCATGGTAGTACCAGTGATAGTATTTCTTGCTATGCAAAAATATTTTATTAAGGGATTGCTCGCCGGATCCGTCAAGGGAGGCTGAAAAATGTCTACTTTGAAATGGTGGGAAAACGCCGTAATCTACCAAATTTATCCCAGGTCATTTCAGGACTCAAATAGCGATGGCATTGGTGATCTCAACGGCATCGCCTCAAGATTGAATTATATTGCAGATCTTGGTGTTGATGCTATCTGGGTTAGCCCCTTTTTCATGTCTCCTCAATATGACTTCGGCTATGACGTATCTAACTATTGCGATATTAACCCTGAGTATGGGACCCTTACTGATTTTGATAATCTAATTCAGAAAACTCATAAGCTTGGTTTACGCCTTATGATAGATATTGTCCCCGCACATTGTTCTTCCTTGCACCCTTGGTTTGAAGAAAGCCGCCAGTCTAGACATAACTCAAAAGCTGACTGGTTTCATTGGGTAGATCCAAAACCAGACGGATTACCACCTAATAATTGGTTATCGTTTTTTGGAGGCTTAGCTTGGTCTTGGGAACCACGGCGTCAACAATACTATTTACATAATTTTTTACCAGAGCAGCCAAATTTAAATCATGCGAACCCTCAGGTGCGTGACGAGTTAAATAAAATAGCAAGATTTTGGTTTGACCGTGGCGTGGATGGTTTCAGATTAGACGCAGTCCACACAATCAACGGAGATACTGCACCTTACAGAGATAATTTAGCAGATCCAAATTTTGTTCTCGGGCCCTTACCCCAAGACAAACAACCTTCTTTTAGACAATTGCATGACGTGGCTCAACTTAATCAGCCAGTGATCCAGAGCTTTAGTTCAGCTTATAGAAAAATAGCTGACGAGTATGAAGGTGATCGCTTTCTTATGGGAGAGGTGGATGGAGACGAAGGTAATGCTATGAACGTCAGTAAGACGTTTTCAGAACCTGGTCGGCTCCACGCAACTTATAATTTTGATCTGCTTGAATGGTCAGGATTGACAGTCTCTGAACTTAAAGAAGCTATTTCAAATGCAATAAAGGTTTTCAACGGATCAGGTCGACTATGCTTTGCCTTTTCTAACCACGACGTTCCAAGATCAGCAACTCGCCAACTGGAGCCACTTGAAATTTCACTGGATAAACAAGATAATTTGCAGCTGTTACTTCTTCAGCTGGAAACATCACTTATTGGCTCAACCTGTATCTATCAGGGTGAAGAATTAGGTCTTTGTGACGTTACTGATATTCCTGTAACAAAAATGAAAGACCCCTGGGGTATAAACTTTCATCCTGAATTCTTAGGAAGAGATACATGCAGAACACCTATGGTCTGGAATAAGAAACAGTCTATGGGTGGATTTACATCAGGAAATCAGTCCTGGTTACCAATAGCTGAACCTCATTTAGAAAAGGCCGCACTGGAAATGGCAATAAATACTAAATCTGTATACAGTAAGTTTTCAAAATTCTTAAAATGGCGGAAAAAGCAGCCAGCGATGATGCATGCTAATATCATGTCAGAAGTGTCTGGTGGCCCTAAAGAAATAATTTTTGATAGAATGAGTGACTCTCAAAAATTGAGATGTAAATTTGATTTTGAAATGGTTAAAGCCACCTTTGAAGAGGTAAAGTATGGCACAAGTTGAACTTAAAAATGTTGCGAAGTCTTTTGGAAAAACAGAAGTTATAAGAGACGTACACTTATCAATAGAAAAGGGGGAATTCGTTGTCTTCGTTGGCCCATCTGGTTGTGGGAAATCAACGCTACTGAGGCTAATTGCTGGTTTGGAAAACCTAACAGAAGGTGAAATTATAATAGCAGACAAACCAGTTATGGATTTACCTCCATCTGAACGCGGAATTGCTATGGTTTTTCAGTCATACGCTCTTTATCCACATATGTCTGTTTTTCAAAATATGGCTTTTTCTTTAAGTCTCCAAAGCTTATCAAAAGATGATATCAAGAAACGAGTAGAGGCGGCAGCTAAAATTCTTCAAATGGAGCATCTTCTGGACCGTAGGCCAGCTGCGTTGTCTGGTGGACAGCGGCAACGTGTTGCTATTGGACGAGCGATCGTTAGAAATCCTGATGTATTTTTATTTGATGAACCGCTCTCAAATTTAGATGCTGCACTACGACATGATACGCGCGTTGAGATCGCCAAATTACATAAGCAATTAGATGCTACAACTATATACGTAACCCATGATCAGGTTGAAGCCATGACCTTAGCTGACAAAATAGTTGTCCTAAAAGATGGAGAAATTATGCAAGTGGGATCGCCAATGGAATTATTCAATACGCCTGCAAATGAGTTTGTTGCTGGATTTCTTGGTTCACCAAAAATGAACTTTTTTGATGGGAATTTATCAAAAGTTACTAAAAGTGGCTCAACAGGGTCTTTTGCTGGAGAAGGTTTTACGGCAAATAGTATTCGGCTTAATTCACCAGAAAAGCGAGCTGAAGAAAAAATACTGTTGGGTATTCGCCCACAGCACTTACAAATCGATGTAAAAGGTAACTTGTCAGGTAAAGTGACATTAGTCGAAAAACTTGGAACGGAAACTGTTGTTGAATTGATTACTGAAAATGGAACCCCCTTCAGATATGCGGCGGCAGAAACTCCCAATATAACAACTGGAGACAAGCTAAAATTTAAATTCGAAAGTGATAAAGCTCACTTATTTTAAGCCAAATATTTATTCTAAATATGAGACTTAATCTATCCACCTAGGTTTAGTCTTGTTTAGGAAGGCATCTATCCCGTGGCTGGCTTCCTCTCCCTCCCATATATCTGCTAACCGCTCTATAGTTCCTTCTATAACTTGCTCATCGATCCTCGGTCCTAGCGATCTTAACAGAGCTTTTGCTTCACCAACCGCTTTCGGTGCTGTTTGCAAATATGGATTGAGATGGCTCTCAACAGATTGATCAAGATTTTCTGAAATTTCTGATACTATGTTTAATTTTTTTGCCTCTACCTCGTTGAAAGTCTGACCTGACATAAATACTTCACGAGCTTTTGCCTCTCCCATTTTCCCAACAACATATGGTCCAATTGTGGAGGGTATCAGGCCCAAACGCGTCTCAGTAAAGCCAAATTTTACATTCGAACTTGATATAACAAAATCACACACACAGGCTAAACCAACCCCACCTCCATATGCAGCGCCATGTAATTTCCCAATGAGGGGTACAGGAATTTCATTCAGCGCTTTTAACATCATGGCCAGTTTCCTAGCTTCAGAAATTCTTGTCAGCCTATCCGCTTTAATTTGGTTATTCATCCAGTCTAAATCTCCACCAGCACAAAATAACTTACCAGCTCCCTGAATAACCACAGCGCGGGTATCAGGAGTTAACTTGGAAGTAAAACCTGTTAACTCTTCTATCATTTTTGCTGAGAGGGCATTACGTTTCTCCGGCCTATTCAAGGTAAGTGATACAACACCCCTTTTATCTTGATTAAACAATAAAGTTTCAAAATTCATTGACTAAGACTCCTCGCAAACTGAGCTGCTGTTTTTAGATTTTCTCTTTTGATACCAGTGCGAAAGCCTGTACTCTCTAAAAAATCAACCACTGCTTCCGTCGACACATTACCTTTTGCTCCAGGGGCGTAGGGACAACCACCCAAACCAGCGATAGAGGAATCAAAAGTTGTAATTCCAAATTCCGATGCAATGGCAATATTTTCAATCGCTTTTCCTTGTGTGTCATGGAAATGTACTGCTAACTCCTTTGTTTGAAATACAGACAAAAGCTCCGACAATAGTTTTTTTGTGCTGTCTGGGTTAGCCGACCCCAAAGTATCACCTAAAGAAATCTCATAACACCCCATAGCCAGCAATTCTTCAGCAACTTTGATAACCTTATCGGGATTTGTAGGGCCATCATATGGGCAGTCCGTTACGCAAGAAACATATCCCCTTACAGGCATTGGTGCAGCATCCACAATTGGTCTAAATAATTGCAAGCTCTCTTTAATACTTTTGTTAATGTTGGCTTTTGAAAATCCCTCTGAGGCAGATCCAAATACTGCTATCTCGTCAGCTTTAGACTGAATGGCGCGATCCAATCCCTGTTCATTAGGCGTTAACGCCGTATAGGAAACACCCGGTTCCCGCTGAATACCATCCATGACCTGCTCTCCATCAGCCATTTGCGGAACCCATCTAGAACTTACAAAACTGGCAGTCTCTATTTTACTTAATCCACTTTTTGATAACAGATTAACAAGTTTTATTTTTTCGATGGTATTGATAAATATGCTTTCATTTTGAAGACCATCTCTTGGACCCATCTCAAAAATAGTGACATCAGTTTCCATTTTGCGTACCTCTAGAGCACAGTAACAAGAGAAGATTGATAAGCAAGATCACACTTTTAGAAGGCTAAAGTTTTTTCTTGCAGATTCACGTTAACACTGCTTTGAATTTAGTATGGTTGGGAGCATCAATGTGGATTATTTTTCACCAAATTTATTAGCTGAAATAAGAGATAAATTCGCGTTTGTTGAAGACTGCCCATTCGAGGGGAAACGAGTTTTTTTTGAGAATGCTGGAGGTGCTTTGACTCTAAAATCAGTGGTGGAAACTTCCTCTAAATTTGCAGCAATTCCTGATAATCAAGGGCGTGCAAACCCAGCAAGCATGGCTTTAATGGGTATCATTCAGGAAGCTAAAAATGATGCCTCAAAACTTTTTGGATCTACGACAGGGCAGTTTTTTGTTGGTGAAAGTGGAACAGAATTATTATTCCGCCTTGTTAGAAATGCCGCTACTTCAGCAAAAGCAGGAGGGAATATATTAGGCAGTAGTTTTGAACATCCTGCGACAAGAAGTGCAGCAAAACATTGGGCTTCACAAACAAAACGTCAGTATATCAATGTACAACATGAAGATAGTAGTGGAGATGTAACAGCAGAACATTATTCGCAAATAGTTAACCCAGATACTCGACTAGTAACTATTTTACATGCTTCCCCTGTTACTGGTATCAGTGTCGATTTAAAAGCTATAGCAACTGCCGTTCGTTCAGTAGCTCCAGAGGCTTTTATAATTGTCGATGGAGTACAATACGCAGCCCACGGTGGAATAAAAATAGATCACTATAATATCGATGGATATGCCATGTCCCCATATAAAATGTATTCTCGCCACGGATTTGGTTTTGCATGGGTTTCTGATCGATTAACGCAAATGAACCATGAACAGCTTCTCGATGGGCCAAATGAGAACTGGGAGTTAGGAACAAGAGATACCGGTTCCTATGCTACAATTTCTGATGTTGTTGAATATTTAGAATGGCTCGGTGGCAAAATCGAAAATACAGATAGCCGTCACCTAAAATTACATAACGCATCAAAAGCAATCGCAGCCCAGGAAACAGCGTTAACTAATTTAATGATTAATGGGCAGGATAATATAAACGGCCTAAAGGATTTAGAAGGTATCGAAATCATTGGTGGTGAAAAAAACCCGAACCGCAAAGGATTGGTAAGCTTTAGGATCAATGGAACCTCCTCCCATGCAATAGTAAAGTTCCTAAATGAAAAAGCTATTAGGACTCACGTGAGAAAAGCTGATCATTACTCAGGTAATATCTTAAACCCTCTTGGATGGGAGGATTGTGTTCGCGTTTCCGTTTGCCACTACAATAGCTCTGAAGAAATAAAACTTCTTTTATTGGCGTTAAATGAATTTCAGCTGGGTCCACCAACTAATTAGGTCAATTCAAATTGGCCCCATTTTTCTTTTAGTTTGTTTACAATTTGATCTCGGGTTTGCCTGTAAGAAACTAATTTCATTTCTCGCGTTTCACCAATACCAGTTGGATCAAGAATTGGCCAATATTCAACTGTTAAATGGAATAAACGAGTTAGCTCCAAAGCCCGTCTTTGTGACGCTGGCGAGAGCGCGACAATCAAATCAAAAGATGATAAATCATCTCCCCATTTCTCCATTTCGTCAAAACTCCGCGACCTATGCCTAGAAAGTTCAACACCAATTTCTTCACAGACAGAAATTGAAAAACCATCTATTTCAAGATCATTTATTACACCAACTGACTGAACATAGGTGCCAGTTCCATAAAGTTTTTTCATAATACCTTCAGCCATGGGAGATCTAACAGCATTATGATCACAGCAAAATAATATTGATTGTGGGAGCGATTCCTTCACCGTTTATCCCCCAAAATGTAATACACAAATTAACGTAAACAGTCTTCTGGAAGTATCATAATCGATTTCAGCCTTACCCTCCAACCTCTCAAGTAATATGCGTGCACCTTCATTATGAATGCCTCGTCTCGCCATATCAATTGTTTCTATTTGTCCAGGAGGTAGATTTTTAACTGCATCATAATAACTTTCACATATGGACCAGTAATCTTTTACAACTTGCTTAAAAGGTGTGAGAGAAAGATGAAATTCAGCAACTCTTTCTCCTTTCAAAGCAGATAAGTCAAAAATAAGCCTTTTATCTTTGATCGCTAAACTAAGATTAAATGGCCCCTTGATAATTCCTTTATTAGCCTTTTCTGGGAGCTTAAATGTGTTCTTTTCTAACAAATCAAATATAGCTACTTTTCGCTCCTGCTCAATTTCTGTGGTAGGCGGGGGCAAATTTCGATCATCCAACTTTATATCAGAAAGATGGCTCATTTTAACTCCTTTAAAGATTAAGGTTAATTTAGGGTTCTAACTGGATCAATAACAATTTTTCTTTTTAATTATTATGGAATCTATCCAAGTTACTCAGAATTTGATTTCATTCGCTCACTAATCGAAAGCCCATGACACTCCAAACCTTCTGAGTCAGCAAGTGTTACAGCGGAAGGTCCAATTTTTAAAAGCGCATCTCGAGATACTTTCGCCAGGGTCGTTCTTTTCATAAAATCCATTACTGATAAACCGCTACTAAATCTAGCTGATCTCGCGGTTGGCAAAACATGATTAGGGCCTGTAACATAATCACCAACTGCCTCAGGTGTCCAATGACCTAGAAAAATAGCCCCAGCATGCGATATTTTTTTTGCTAAATTATCTGGGTCAGCAACGCAAAGCTCCAAATGTTCCGGCGCAATTCTATTTGAAAGTTCAACCGCTCTATCAAAATTAGGCACTTTAATTATTGCACCATTATCGTTCCAGCTTTTTCCTGCAATTTTAGTTCTAGAAAGATTTTTAAGATTTATTTCTATTTGTTTTGTAACTTCTTTTACGACATCATCACTGTCAGTTATCAGAATAGACTGAGCATTTTCATCATGCTCTGCTTGGCTTAATAAATCCAATGCAACCCAATCTGGCCTACTTGTGTTATCAGCAATGACTAAAATCTCCGAGGGACCTGCTATCATATCAATCCCTACCTTCCCAAAGACTTGACGCTTGGCGGCAGCTACAAAAGCATTCCCCGGACCCGTTATTTTGTCGACTGGTAGTATGGTTTTGGTTCCATAAGCTAAGGCTGCAATAGCTTGGGCTCCACCTATACGATAAATTTCGTCCACCCCAGATAATTGAGCTGCAAGTAAAACCAGCGGATTTATTTTATTGTCCGGTGTTGGAACTGTTATTGCTAATCTTCTGACGCCAGCAACTTTTGCTGGAATAGCATTCATTAACACAGAAGAGGGATAACTTGCCAAACCGCCAGGAACATATAAGCCGGCAGCCGCTACCGGAGACCATCGCCAACCTAACTCAACGCCACTTTCATCAGTCCAAAATGCATTTTCTGGTAATTGCTTTTTATGATAAGCTTCTATTCTAGCCGCTGCTAATTCTAATGCTCTGCGGTCTTTATCACTTACTTCCGCCGCTTTCTCCTTAAGCTCTGACTGAGAGAACCTTAGTTTGTCGGGACTCAGAACAATTCGATCAAACTTTTGGGTGTAATCAAGAAGTGCTTGGTCGCCAAATTCTATCACTGCCCCAATTATGTCTCTAACAGATGAATCAACATCTACGCTATCTTCTCTTTTAGATGACAAAAGCGTCTCAAAATCTTTTTCAAAAGTAGAATCCAATGAATTCAAACAAACAGGCATTAATTTTTCCTTCAACTACAACGCTCGAGATAGCGCCTGTTTTTCATTTTCTCAAGTCTTCCTAAAAAACTTAGTTTCCATCAATCAATTTTATGCTCTGGAAAAAGACCCGAAGGTGCAATGTAGGGCATAGTAACATCACGTAAATTTATCTCTAAAGCATCCACGTTAACTCGGATTCCTTCATTTCCAGATAATATAATCAAAGCATTACCCGGCCCACCTTCATTACCGTCAAAAGAAATAGACAAAATGGACAAAATTTTGTCTTTTTGTTTAACAGAAAAACCACTTGAAGAGACACTTTTAACATGGTTAATCATCAACAAAGATCTTACCCGTTCTAAGTGTTTGTGCTTTGGAAATACAGATTTTTTGTCTTCCCATCTGAACCTATTGATTAACAAAGCTACTTTATTTGAACTAGATAACCACTTTATTTCACCAACTGGAAGAATTGAGTCTTGAATTAAAGATGATAGAACTTCCAAGTCACGCTTATCAAATGCACCTATATTTAAAGCTTTTTCTTCACCATCTTCAAAGCGAGCATCTTCAGACATCAATCTGAGATCCGTTCTATATTTGCGCCCACATTAGACAATTTTCTAACTAAGTTTTCATATCCTCTATCGAGATGATAAACCCTAGCAACTTTTGTTTCACCTTCTGCGGCCAAGCCTGCTAAAATTAAAGAAACAGATGCTCGCAAATCAGTTGCCATCACAGGAGCACCCTTTAGCTTTGACACACCTTGCACTTTTGCAATGCCACCCTGAACATCAATTTTTGCACCCATTCTCATTAGTTCTGGAGCATGCATAAATCTATTTTCAAATAGGGTCTCCTCCAAATGACTAGTACCATCTGCCAGACACATCAAAGCCATAAACTGAGCTTGTAAGTCAGTTGCAAAACCAGGATATACTTTGGTCTTTACATCAACGGCTTTAATTATTTCGTTAACTCTTTTAGCTCGAACACCATCCACTGTTTCTGAAATCTCAAGACCAGACCGTTCTAAACTATACCAAAACTCGCCCAATAATTCCTTTCTTCCACCAATTAAATCAACTTGACCACCAGCAAGTGCTGGAGCAATCATATAAGTGCCAAGTTCAATCCGATCAACAACTATAGGATGGGTAGTTCCTCCAAGAGTTTCGACACCTTGAATCTCGACAGTGCTAGATCCTTCTCCCGCTATTTGTGCCCCCATCGAACGCAAGCATTTTACAAGATCAACGATTTCTGGCTCTTTTGCCGCATTTTTTAAAACTGATGTTCCGTTAGCTAAAGTCGCTGCCATAATGAAATTTTCAGTTGCGCCCACAGAAGCCATTCGCATTTCAAAAGTTCCCGCCTTCAATCGACCGTTAGATTTGGCATGCAAATAGCCTTCCTTCAATTCTATGGTAGCACCTAATGCCTCCAAAGCGCCAATATGTAGATCCATAGGGCGTGCACCAATTGCGCATCCTCCGGGCAACGACACAACGGCTTCGCCGGTGCGGGCTAATAATGGACCGAGAACCAGGTTAGACGCTCTCATTTTCCTTACAATGTCATAGTCAGCATGGCTTGAATTTAAATTATGGGAAGACATAACAAGAACTTTCCCGCCATTTAAAAACGTAACCTCAGTACCCAAAGAGCTTAGTAAAGCGTCAGCTGTTTTAATATCACTTAATATTGGAGCATTCGTAAGTGTAACAGGCTCATCAGTTAAAAGCGTAACGGGCATTAACGCTAGACAGGCATTTTTTGCCCCGGCAATTGGAATTTTTCCATTTAAAGGACCACTTCCTGTAACCAATATAGAGTCCAAATTTAATCCTTTCGAGTAACCTTGTCTAAAGATGCTGGCGCGCGCGCCTTTACCTGTGCTTTTCTCTTAGCCATGTTCGCTTTCAAAGCAGCCTTTAAGCGATTTTCTCGGTTATTAGTTACAATCTTGTCTGATTTTGACTTATGCATACTGTGTCTATACTTGATACTGCAATTTGCGTCCAGACTGCTTCTATACTACTTTAAAAAGGCAAAAATAAACTTGCCTAAAAACGCTTTTGGGGTTAGTTCGAGCTTTTAAAGCGTGCTGCTGTAGCTCAGTGGTAGAGCACTCCCTTGGTAAGGGAGAGGTCGGCAGTTCAATCCTGCCCAGCAGCACCATTAAAATTTGAGAAGAAACTATTACAAACCATGCTATTCAGGACGTTTAAAAGATATATTTGGATGCTGATCCGCAAGATTTTTGTTTCCGACGACGAATTTTTCAGTCCTCATGGGGTATCAATTAGAGTTCCAAAAGACGGAGATCTAGCGATACGATATTTATTAGCCCGAGGTCGCCCATATGAAGCACCAGAAGCAGATATGGTACGTAAATATTTATCAATTGGAATGACTGTAATTGAGTTAGGTGGCTGTTACGGCATTGTTTCAGCACTAATTAGAAAACAAATAGGCCTGGATGCAAAACATATCATTGTTGAAGCGGACCCGCCACTAGCTAAAATATGTGTTTTAAATGCAAACCTTGAGAATACCAAAAACATAGCAGAAGTAGTGGTTGCAGCAGCAGATTATTCAGGTGCTAAAAGCATCACATTTTCTCCTGGTCAAAATGTACACGGCGGACATGTAGCAAATAATGAAGAAGCAGGGTTTAGTGTTCCTACCACAACCCTTGCCAAGCAGGTTTTAAAACTTCCAAAAAACCAATATATTCTAGTTTGCGAT
>JAQWIK010000110.1 GCA_029248915.1 Paracoccaceae bacterium
CCTATCTAAATGAGATTTCGGATACCACTCATGGTATGATCAGAACTGAAGTGCGCTCTACTAATGGCGATAGCCATTTAGGTCATGTTTTCCCAGATGGACCAAAAGATCGTGGGGGACTTCGTTACTGTATAAATTCGGCTAGCCTTAGATTTGTGCACTTAGATGATATGGAAGCTGAGGGCTACGGCAAGTATATGGTTTTAATAGGAGAATAAAATGGAAAGAGCAGTTTTAGCTGGTGGTTGTTTTTGGGGTATGGAAGATCTGATAAGAAAAATTCCTGGCGTGCAAAAAACCTGTGTTGGTTATACAGGTGGACACTTGGAAAACCCAACCTATCAAGATGTTTGCACTGAAACTACTGGTCATGCAGAGGCAATTGAAATCTTTTATGATCCGTCAAAATTGACCTTTCGTCGGCTATTGGAATTTTTTTTTCAAATTCATGATCCAACAACTATTGATAGGCAGGGAAACGACATTGGCGATAGTTATCGATCACATATTTTTACTACGTCTCAAGAGCAACACGAGGAAGCGTTAAAAATGATTTCTGACATCACCAATTCAAAAAAGTGGCCTGGTGAAGTTGTAACAAAAGTAACTCCCTCAGAAAAGTTTTGGGAAGCTGAGGCTTATCACCAGGATTACTTAGTTAAAAACCCAAATGGCTATACTTGTCACTATCCAAGGTCCGACTGGATTATCTGAAGCTTTGGTTAGTTAATCGGTCAATAAACTTTCAAATTTGATCTAAATACTGGTTTGAAGAACGAATTTCCTTCAAGTGAAAGTGACTTTATTGTAGCCTTATATCTATTAGTAAGATGAGGTCCTTTTTGAACGACACTATTTTTAATGATGCCGAGGATCGCTATGGATTGCCTGGTTGGACGTACTTTAACTCTGATTTGTTTGAATTAGAGTCGGAAAAACTTTTTCGCCAATACTGGCAACTGGTCTGTCATCAAAGTGATGTGGCAAAAATAGGTCAGTTCATCACTTTTGACTTAGTTAACGAGCGGGCAGTTATAATAAAAGGAAAAGATGGGGTTATTAGGGCATTTCATAATTTATGTCGCCATCGAGGCTCCCGTGTTGTTGCTCAAGAAAGAGGTGTTTGTAAAAGCGCTATGGTTTGTCCCTTTCATGGGTGGAGTTTTAATTTAGATGGTAGTCTAAGGGGTGTTGCGCAGCCACGGAGCTTCCCCGAATTGGACCCTAAGCAATGGGGTCTTAAGCCAATAGAATGTGAAATTTGGAAAGGGTTTATATTCATACGTTTTAAGTCTGGCGATCAACCATCAATTAGCAAATTAATGTCCCCATATGAAAAGCTTGTCAGTGACCAGCAGTTAGAAAAATTAAACTCTTGCAACCCTCCCTCTATAAGCGAGGCTTGGCCGGTCAATTGGAAGGCAATGCGCGATGTAGATAATGAAGCTTACCATGTTCCAATGGCTCATCCGGGTCTTCAAGATTTATATGGGAAAGACTATAAAGATTATGGCATGATTGGTGATACCAATCTGAATATAGGAACATTTAATTCCACACCATCTTCACGTTGGTCGGTTAAACTTTATCGAAAAATGGTAGACAATTTACCTGAACCATTGGCATCTTTGCCTAAGGCATGGATTTATATAACAATATTTCCAAACCAAGTAATTAGTATGTATCCCGATAGCGTGATATTTTACCAAGACATTCCAGTCAGTGTTAAAAAAAGCCATCAACGATACGCAGTTTATGCGCGGCCCAATGAAGATAGAGTTACACGCCTTGCAAGAAAGCTTTCAGGTCGCATAGACGAAATTACTGCTATCGAAGACATGCAATTGATGCAGTGGAGCTACGAGGCCATGCGTTCGAGTGCATTTGATGGTTTGATGTTATCTGATTTAGAAAGTGGAGTTGGCCAATATCATAGTTGGTTAAAAAAGAGGCTTCCTGTAATGGCGCAGCCAAATGAACCGATACGATTATGATAACTGCAAACAGTTCCAAATATTCTTTTACAAATAAAACTTAATTCTTTACCGTTAAAAACTACGCTTTTGCATTTCTCTTTGCTGGCAGAAATAATTGAGTAGAATGATACGCTGAAAATAATGAAAGTTAGCATTCAAATTAAGCAATCTCTTGATGGCTGGCGTCTTATAGGAACGCCATTCGTTTTTGGACTTTTGTTACTTTTAACGCCGATTTTTTTAATGGTATTGCTGAGTTTTTGGACCCAAGATTATCTAGATTTAAATCGCACTTTTACCTTAGCTAATTACAAAGAGATATTTTCACACCCGGTATTCATAACTCTTATTAAACGGTCCGTTAATATTTCATTGTTTGTGACTGCCTTAACAGTTTTATTAGCCTTTCCTGTAGCATACTACATTTCTTTTTATGGCGGGAAGCGTAAATCGCTTTTATTATTTTTGATAACCATTCCTTTCTGGACAAGTTATCTATTGAGGATTTTTCTTTGGAAAATTATTTTGGGTTACAACGGTGTGATTAATTCGGGGTTGATTTCATTAAATTTTATTCAGGAACCTCTGACTTTTATCTTATATAATAGTAATGCGGTAGTTTTAGCTCTAGCACATGCTTGGGCACCGTTTGCAATTTTTCCAATTTATGTTTCACTCGAAAAAATTGACCGCTCTTTACTTGAGGCCGGTAGGGATCTTGGTGACACTGCTATCCGTAGTTTTTTTCGTATTACCCTCCCACTTGCAATGCCAGGAATTATAGCTGCTTCTTTAATAGTTTTTATTCCAACCATTGGTGATTACGTCACTCCTAAGTTAGTTGGGGGAACAGAAGGGATGATGGTTGCTAATATGATTCAAGTTCAATTTTCCAAAGCTAATAACGCGCCTCTAGCTGCTGCTTTGGCTTTAGTTTCACTTAGTATAGTCGTTTTAATATCTTTGGTATTTTTGTTTCTTAACAGAAAATATCTACGGAGACAGATATGAAAACAAATTCGCGCCCTCTTTTATTTTTTTTAATTATTTATCTAGGATTTCTTTATGCTCCTGTCGTTCTTTTACCTCTCTTTGCTTTTAATGACAGTGCAATTATAGCTTTTCCGCTTAGTGGGTTCACAACAGATTGGTTCTCATGGTTAATGGAGGATGAAAGTCTTTTTGGGGCATTAAAAAACTCTGTTCTAATTGCAGTAACGGCTTCGTTTATAAGTACAATTTTTGGCGTGTTGACTGCTAGAGCAATGGCTCGGCATCGTTTTATGGGTAAACAATCCATGTTTGGCTTGATTATGGCACCACTCTTTTTACCGGAAATCATTGTTGGTGTCTCAATCTTGATTGTTTTAATGCAACTAGGCTTAGCATTAAGTCTTTGGACAGTTATTGCTGGACATGTTTTGCTGGCAACACCATTTTCAGTTTCTATTCTGACTACAGCTTTTAATAATTTAGACAGGAGCCTTGAAGAAGCCTCTCTGGATCTTGGTGAAAATAGAATAGGAACTTTTTTCCGGGTTATACTACCGCTTGTTACCCCAGGCTTAATTTCTAGCCTTTTAATTGGTTTTACCATATCTCTAGATGAGTTCGTAATCGCATTTTTTCTTACAGGTACTGATCCAACTCTACCTGTGTACATCTGGTCGTTATTAAGGTTCCCGTCCAAGCTTCCGGTTGTTATGGCGTTGGGGTTTATACTACTTGTTGTCTCTCTAGTTCTTTTGGGCATATTTGAATTTTACAGGCGAAGATCTGAAGCGTTAACAAGCGGAAAAGAAAATTCTGGTATTTAATAGTTAAAATTTTAGGAAAAGGTTCACAATGGCTAGTTCATCCACCGCCAAAATTATTGACAGAAACATACCAATGGTAAAACTTGAAAATATTCGAAAAAGTTTTGACGACCTTGAAGTTGTAAAGGGCTTAGACCTTGAGATTGGGTCAGGTGAATTTTTTTCCCTACTTGGCCCATCAGGTTGTGGTAAAACCACTCTGCTGCGAATGATAGCTGGTTTTGAAACACCAAATTCAGGTATTGTTTCAATAGCTGGCGAAGAAATGACAAATTTTGATGCAAATGAAAGGCCTACAAATATGGTCTTTCAGTCCTATGCTATTTTCCCGCATCTTAATGTTGGAGAAAATGTCGCTTATGGTCTTAAGAAGCTGCGACTACCTAAGAATGAAATGAAAGCTCGTGTTCTTGATATGCTTAAGTTAGTTGATTTAGATGGACTTTATGATCGACCATCTTATGCACTATCTGGCGGTCAAAAGCAGCGGGTCGCTTTGGCCAGAGCCCTTATTATGCAACCAAAAGTTTTATTGCTGGATGAGCCACTATCTGCTTTAGACAAAAAATTGCGCGAGCAGATGCAACATGAATTACGACGTCTTCAGCGAACTCTTGGGATAACTTTTGTTTTGGTAACCCATGATCAAGAAGAAGCTTTGATTATGAGTGATAGGATTGCCGTGATGTTTGACGGAAAAATCGCTCAGCTTGGTCATCCTCAAGAAATTTACGAGCGCCCTGTCACCAAAAAAGTTGCGTCATTTATTGGTGTTATGAACTTTGTAAGTGGTGAATATTTGGGAAAAAAAGGTGGAAAGCTTCATGTTCGCACAAGTTCCCTAGGTGAAGTTTTTCTAAAACCTGGTCAAATGGCTTCTGATTTGCAGCCAGGAAATGTTACTTTAGGATTGCGGCCAGAAATGTTGACTGTGTTGTATAGTACTAATGATAATAGTGAAAACGAATTTAAAGCAAAGATTACAAACGTTAGTTACTATGGGGATATGACATATTATTCTGTGGAAATGCCTGGTCCAGATGACGACATTTCAATATCAATGCGCAATACGGTTGGACGCCATGTATATAGCGTTGGTGACGTAGTGCGTATTGGGTGGGGAGCCGCGTCTATAGTGGCCCTGTGATAATCAAATCAAAATAGTAAAATGGATGGCCAAAGTGGCCACCCAAAAAGTAATCAGAATCCAGCTTTAATGAGTTCAAATTCTGAAATCATTTTTTCTCGTAATGCCGGCGCTGCTGGTGCTTGCCAAAGTGTATTTTTTGAATAGCTCTCAAGCGATCCAAATCCAGCATCAGGACCATACTTTTCCATAACTGGTGCTAAAGAGTGTCCATAGCCCCATTCATTGACGATGTAGGCGCCAGACTCTTCGGTTAGCCAGGCGTTGAGAAAATCATAGGCTTCATCAGTGTTTCCAGCATTGTCTTTAACATGAACATAAGCACACAGCCATGTGGATTTGCCTTCTTTTGTTTCCTCTTTACTTCGAACTGGTAGACCTTCAGACTCAAGAATTGCTGCAACTTCATTCCATGACCATGATATTTCAACTTCTCCAGATTGCATTAACCCACGAATTTCAGCGCCGTCGGCCCAATAAGTTCGCATATTTTTGTGCACTTTGCGTAAAAAATCTGAAGCTTTCTTGAATTCAGCATCACTAGCTGCATTCCAGTCAGTAACACCTATAGCTAAAAAACCTAAAGCATATGCATCGTCAACATTATCAGGTATTGAAACTTTCCCAGCAAATTTAGGGTCAGCAAAAGACTGCAATGTCGAGGCATCAGCTTCGCTCACAAGATCTGTTCTATAGGTCATAGTTGTTGAGCCCCAGTCGATTGGAACAGCCCATTGGTTCCCATTAGTATTGAATCCGTCTAAGTTTTTCATTTCTGGTATTACCATATCCCAGTTTTTGAGCCGCGATGTATCAATAGGCTCAAGCATTCCGGCATCTCTCAATTTAACTACACTTGGCGAGCAAGGGTGGTGTAAATCAGCTTTGTATCCGGCGCGCATTTTTTGAAATGCTTCTTCTTCATCGGAAAAGAAATTATAGGAGGGTGCTTTTCCATATTTTGCCATATAGTCTGGAAAGAAGTTTTCATCTTCATACCCACCCCACTCAAAAATGATTAATTCAGCGTTTGCCGTACTTACGAGCCCAAAAGTAGCCAAACCAACCATCACTAAAAACTGTTGTATTTTTTTCATTTATAGCCTCCCTAAGAAATATCGTTAGTATGATGCCATTTTTTTTTTAAAAGCAATCAAACAAATTCTTAACTATAGTTTTTTTGGACCTCCACTATCGCGTCCTCAAGAATATCAAACATTTGATCTATCTCACTTTGCGTAATAATAAGCGGTGGTGAAAATACACACATATTAATTATTGGCCTAACTAGTAAGCCACGCTTTTCACAAGCTTCATCCATCATTTGACCAAATTCAGTATCAATCTTCAGTCGAACTTCTTCAGATGAACTTTTAGAGCTTACACCTTCCAAGCAACCAAGAAGTCCTACTCCGCGAGCATCTCCGATAATGTCATACTTTTTGCCAAGGTTGCGCAATCTATTTTGAAAATGAGGTGATATATCGCGCACATGCTCTAAAATTTTATCTCTTGAGATTATATCGATATTAGTAAGAGCTGCTTTGGCTGCAACAGGGTGACATGAATATGTATAACCATTTGTAAACGGTTGAGAGCCTGCTGTACTTTTTATGTCGTCAATAAGACTGTCAGAAATTATAGCTGCGCCCATAGGTAGATAGCCTGACGTCAATCCTTTTGCGCAAGTGATAATATCTGGTTGGATATCAAAAACTTCTTTAGATGAAAACCAATGACCTAATCTACCAAATCCTGTTACTGTTTCATCAGAAATGTAAATAATTTCGTGTTCTTTACATAACTGAAGTGATCGTTGGTGATAGCCGGGTGGTGGGACAATCACACCTCCTGAAGCAAGGATCGGTTCGGCGATAAAGCAGCCAATTTGATCAGCTCCAATTGATAAAATTGTTTCCTCCATTTCAGATATTTTTGTATCACACCATTCCTCTGGTGATGTTCCAATTGGACGTATATATGGATTAATATCGGGAAGCATAATTGCAAGATCATGTTGTGTATCCATAAAACGCCGATCATGTTCACGGCCGGTTCCAGACACGGTTGCCGCTAGATAAGATGACCCATGGTAGCCCTTTTCTCTGCATAGTATTTTCTTTTTACCAGGCCGACCCAAGACGTTATTTCTATATTGAATAAATCTTAAAGCGGTATCGACAGCGTCAGAGCCGCCATTTGAAAAAAACACACGGTTCAGGTCTCCAGGCGTTTTTTCAGTTATAATTTTGGCCAACATCGCAGCTGGTTCATTGGTGGTAAACCATGGGCTTGAATATGTCATATTCATTATTTGCTGAGAGATAGCATCTGCCATCTCTTTTCGGCCATATCCTATATTTACACACCACATACCGCCGGGACCATCAATTAACTTATTTCCATAGGCATCATATAGATATATTCCATTAGCTTTTGAGACCTGCGTCATGTCAAAGCTATCTTCTGAGAATTCACTCCAAGGATGAATCAAATGTCTCTTATCCCAGTATTGTACTTGTTCTGGAGTAATGGTGTCATTTTTACCATCAAAAGTTTGTGAGGTCATATACCACTTCTTTATTGTCTTATGGATTTTTATAATTACAGTCAGTAGGAATCCTGTCAATGCTAGCTAAAAGAAGTTTCTTAACGAAATGCAGAATAAAAGCTTATGAGGCATCCTTATGAATTTATTATCAAATAAGTTTCCAACTAAAGAACTTCAAATGCGTGATGCCGCGCATCACATGCATCCGTTCACCTCGCAGGCAGAATTGGGAGAAAAGGGCGCTCGCGTAATAACACACGCAAATGGTGTTTTTGTATACGACTCAGAAGGGGAAGAAATACTGGACGCCATGGCTGGTTTATGGTGTGTGAATATAGGGTATGGGCGACACGAACTTGCGGAAGTGGCTGCGCGTCAGATGAAAGAGCTGTCGTATTACAATACATTTTTTCAAACCACACACGTTCCAGCGATAGAGTTAGCTGAGAAGTTGGCTGAATTGGCTCCATATGATTTAAACCACGTCTTTTTTGCTGGTTCGGGATCTGAGGCAAATGATACAAATATACGGTTGGTTCGGCATTACTGGGCTTTGAAAGGTAAGCCTAATAAATCAGTTATTATTAGTCGAAAAAATGCCTATCACGGTTCAAGTATTGGGTCTGGGTCATTGGGTGGTATGTCAGCAATGCATGACCAAGGCGGCATGCCAATACCAGACATATATCATATCAATCAACCTAATTGGTGGTCTGAAGGTGGAGAAATGTCACCAGAAGACTTTGGTTTGGCTTGCGCTCAAGAACTAGAAGAAAAAATTAAATTTTTGGGCGTAGATCGTGTTGCAGCATTTATAGCTGAACCTGTTCAAGGAGCAGGAGGCGTTATTGTTGCTCCAGACACGTATTGGCCTGAAGTCCAACGAATTTGTGATAATTACGGGATACTTTTGATTGCAGATGAAGTAATTTGTGGGTTTGGGAGAACTGGTAATTGGTTTGGAAGCCAAACCTTGAATATAAAACCAGATATTATGACCATAGCAAAGGGTTTAAGCAGTGGGTATCAACCAATTGGTGGTTCAATAGTATCGGATGAAATTGAAAGTGTTATAGCCCAGGACGAATTTAACCATGGTTATACTTACTCAAGCCATCCTGTAGCAGCAGCTGTGGCTCTTGAAAATCTACGCATTATTGAGGATGAAAATATCATCGGTCATGTTTCAAATAATGTCGCACCATATTTAAAAGAATCATGGCAAGGTCTGTGTGAGCATCCGCTCGTTGGAGAAGCTAAAATAGTAGGTATGATGGGTTCCATAGCATTAACGCCAAACAAGGAAATTCGTGCGCCATTTAAATCGGATGCTGGGACAGTCGGATATATTTGTCGAGAAAGATGCTTTGCAAATAAACTTATAATGCGGCATGTTGGTGATCGCATGATTATTTCGCCTCCACTAGTCATTACAGAATCTGAAATTGATTTACTCATTCGGCGAGCAAATAAAGCTTTGGATGAGACAATGGAGAAATTAGTTAATCAAGGTTTAATGTCTTTATGATTCAATCATAAAGAGAAAATTATTTTATTGGTAATATGCGATGATGCGATCAGCACTTGTAACTCATGAAGAATGTTTGAAACATTTAACGCCGCCAGGCCATCCAGAACAAGTAGCTAGGCTTGAATATATTTTACAAGCGTTGGAAGAAATAAATTTATTAAGGGTTAGTGCCCCTATGGCTGCAGAAGATGATATACTTAGAATTCATCCTCGCGAGTATATTGGTTATTTGCGAGACGCTGTACCTGAAACTGGCTATAAATCGTTAGACGGTGATACCCATATTTCTCCTGGCTCTCTGACTGCTGCATATCGTGCGGCAGGTGGCGTATTGCGTGCTGTGGATTTAGTTATGGCAGGTGAAGCTAAAAATGCTTTTGTAGCCGTTAGGCCTCCAGGCCACCATGCTGAAACACAAACGGCTATGGGTTTTTGTCTGTTTGGAAATATCGCTCTTGGAGTGAAACATGCGCTTGATTTCCATAATTTAAAAAGAGTTGCAGTTATTGATTTTGATGTTCACCACGGAAATGGAACACAGGAATTATTATGGGACGAAGCCCGCTGCTTAACTTTCACTTCTCAGCAAATTCCCCTTTGGCCAGGTACTGGAGCGGAGGAGGAACAAGGAAAATTCAATAATATTGTTAATATCCCTTTACCACCCGGAAGTTCCGGTGCGCTTATGCGTCAAAAATATGAAGCATCGGTTTTTCCAGCATTACAAAAATTCGAGCCTGAACTAATATTAATATCGGCAGGTTTTGATGCGCATGAAGCTGACCCACTTGGAGAATTAAATTGGTCAACGAAAGATTTTTCTTGGCTAACCGAAAGGCTTTGTACAGTTGCATCAAATTGTTGTGAAGGACGGCTGGTATCTATATTAGAGGGTGGTTATAATTTAGATGCTTTGGCAGATTCCGTCAAAGCCCATGTTATAAAACTATGTGAGGCCTGATATGAATGACACACCTATTTCTGAAATGACTTTTGAACAGGCGATGAGTGAGCTTGAAAGAATTGTAACTCAGCTAGAAAGAGGTGATGTTCCTCTTGAGGACAGTATTTCTTTATATGAAAAAGGGGCAGAATTAAAAAAAAGATGTGAGACTAAGTTAAAAGAGGCTGAGCAAAAGGTTGCAGCTATAACTTTGGATGAAGATGGATCAGTAACTGGAACGAAACCGCTAGAAGGCCTTTGATGTTTAAAGATTGCCTAGATTTTTCTGCAGAAATTGTGGAAAAAACAATAGCAAATTATCTGAAAGATTTTGGAAATATCGATGTAGTTGAGGCTATGCGATATTCTTTGAAAGGTGGAAAGAAACTTAGAGCATTTTTTGTACTAGAAAGTGCTAAACTTTTCGACATAGGGCCAGATTTAGCAAAATGGCCAGCAGCGGGTATTGAGGCAATGCATACCTATTCTTTAGTGCATGACGATCTACCAGCTATGGACAATGATGATTTACGGCGGGGTCGTCTGACTGTTCATAAGAAATGGGACGACGCAACTGCGATTTTAGTTGGAGATGCCTTACAAGCATTGGCGTTTGAGTTAACGCTCAACAGAGCTGTACCAAATTGCGATATGCTTGGTTGTAATTTGGCCAAAGCTGCGGGCGCTAAAGGTATGGTCATGGGGCAAGCGTTAGATATCTATGCTGAAAAATCTACCGCTGCTTTGAGTTTAGATGACATCATAAATTTACAACAAGGGAAAACAGGTGCACTTATACAATGGGCTGTGACCGCAGGTGCATTTATGGCGAACGAAAATGTAAAGCCTCTAGAAAATTATGCAAATTTTGTAGGTCTGGCCTTTCAAATAGCTGATGACTTATTGGATGCAACAGGAGATCAAATCAAAGCCGGTAAAAAACTGATGAAAGACGCATCAGCAAACAAAGCGACTTTTGTTTCGCTGATGGGTGTTGATAGTGCCAAGAAAAAGGCTCAGGATTTGATAGATGAAGCATGCGAATCTATTGCGGTTTATGGGCAACGATCAGATACCTTGAAACAGGCAGCTAAATTCGTTATCTCGCGCGATTATTAGCTTGAAAGAAAGATATGCCCATTAATTCTGCTACACCGCTTCTAGATAATATCGAGTCTCCAAATGATTTAAAGTTGTTGTCTGATGAACAACTTTTTCAAGTTGCAGGTGAGCTGAGACAGGAAACTATTTCTGCAGTTTCAGAAACGGGAGGGCATTTAGGTGCTGGGCTTGGTGTGGTTGAACTGACTGTTGCTTTGCATGCTATATTTGACGCGCCAAAAGACAAAATAATTTGGGATGTCTCACATCAAAGCTACCCCCATAAAATTTTAACAGGAAGGCGAAGTCGAATTCGAACACTTCGCGAAAAAAATGGCCTTAGTGGTTTCACAAAAAGATCTGAAAGTGAATATGATCCATTTGGCGCTGCACAATCATCTACTTCAATTTCCGCCGCTTTGGGTTTTGCGACAGCAAGAGATTTAGGTGGTTCATGCGAAACTGGTTTAGGCGAAACAATAGCAGTGATTGGCGATGGATCGATGAGTGCAGGAATGGCTTATGAAGCTATGAATAATGCTGGGCATTTAAAAAAGCGTCTTATTGTAATTTTGAATGATAACGAAATGTCTATTGCTCCTCCTGTTGGAGCTTTGTCTTCTTACTTGTCTCAGCTTTATGCAGAAGAACCTTTTCAAGATTTTCGGCAAATTGCGAAAGGCGCTATTGGTTTCTTACCAGAACCTTTTAAGGAAGGAGCAAAGCGAGCAAAACGGTTGTTAAAGTCTATGGCTGTAGGAAGTACAATTTTCGAAGCCTTGGGTTTCTCATATCTTGGACCAATTGATGGGCACGACCTAAACCAGTTGTTACCGATTTTTCGCACTGTTCAAAAAAGATTAGACGGGCCTATTTTATTGCATGTTGTCACTAAAAAGGGAAAAGGTTACCGGCCAGCAGAAATGGCAAGAGATAAAGGCCATGCAATCGGCAAGTTTGATATCCTAACTGGCAAACAAAAATCAAGCAAATCTAATGCCCCTAGTTACACTAAAGTATTTGCAGATAGTTTATTAAAACATGCGGCCCAAGACTCTAAAATATGCGCTGTAACTGCTGCAATGCCTGACGGAACGGGGTTAAATTTATTTGCGGAGAGATATCCAAGTAGATGTTTTGATGTTGGAATAGCTGAACAGCATGGTGTTACATTTTCAGCAGCGCTGGCAGCCGGTGGCATGAAACCGTTTTGCGCAATTTATTCCACTTTCTTGCAAAGGGGCTATGATCAGGTTGTTCATGACGTAGCTTTGCAAAACTTACCAGTAAGGTTTGCAATAGATCGTGCAGGATTGGTTGGTGCAGATGGGCCTACCCATGCGGGTAGTTTTGATATAGCCTTTATGGCTAATCTACCCAATATGGTTGTTATGGCGGCGGCCGATGAGGAAGAGTTGGTGCATATGGTAGCGACTGCTGTTGATTACAGCGATGGACCGATTGCCTTTAGATATCCTCGTGGAAATGGTGTGGGATGTGATTTACCATTAATTGGGAAATCACTTGAGATTGGTAAAAGTAGGCTTATTGCTTCGGGAAATACCGTAGCTTTACTCTCTTTTGGCACAAGGCTCTCCGAAGTTTTGAAAGCATCAGAGACTTTAAAGTTAAAAGGTATTGAGCCAACAATAGTGGATGCTAGGTTTGCAAAACCTTTAGATGAGCAAATGATTATCAGTTTAGTGGAAAACCATGAAGCGATTATTACGATTGAAGAAGGTGCTATAGGCGGTTTTGGGAGCCATGTTCAACAGTTTTTGTCAGAAAAAGGTGTTTTTGATAAAGGTTTTAAATTAAGATCTATGGTTTTACCTGATTTTTTTATCGATCAGTCCAGTCCTGAGGATATGTATAAACAAGCAGGTCTGAATGCAAATAATATAGAAGATTCAGTTCTTTCATTGCTTGGTCTTGAAACTTTTAAGCGGGCAAATTTGTAGGAATTTTAATAACCGTCTTCCAAAAGATTTTCTAAGCCTACTTTGTAATCTGGGTAAGTTAATTCGACACCAAGTTCAGACTTAATTAATTGGTTAGATACGCGTTTATTCTCAGAATAAAAACTCCTAGCCATTTCTGAAAGATCAGCGTCCTCGAAACGAACTATTGGTGGTTGATCAAGACTTAAAAGTTTTGCTGCATATGAAAGTACGTCTTGTGGTGGCGCTGGCTTATCATCGCAAAGATTATAAATTGAATGTGGTTTTGGTCGCGAAATTGAGGCGAGAAGTGTTTGTACAATATCGTGAATATGCATTCTGCTGAAGACCTGTCCTGGCTTGATGATTTTGACAGCCCTGCCCTGCAAGACTTTTTGGAATGGACCTCGATTCGGTCCATAAATACCCCCAAGTCTAAATATGTGAGTAGGCAAAAAATTATCTTCAAGCCATTTTTCTTCGGCGGTGACTCTTGCAATTCCTCTGTCTGTTGAGGGTTTAAGAGGTGAGCTTTCGTCGACCCATTCTCCTTTAGTATCGCCATAAACACCGATTGTGGATAGATAGCCGGCCCAAAAAATTTGACTGGAATTCTTTTTTAGATCTTCTCCATACATTTGAATAACAGGATCAATTCCATTTTGGGGTGATACAGAACTAAGTACCAATGCTGTCTCTTTTATCAGGGATTTTAATTCATCACTTCCCCACAAAATTGGAATAGCGCCTGACCTCTCAATATCAGGAAAATTGTTTTTTGATCGTGATGTTCCAAATACTCTCCAACCTTTATCAATAAGATATGGTGTTAGAGCTTGGGCTGTATATCCGTGACCAAAAGATAAAAACGTAGGGTCCACTTCTAATTTCTTTCTCAATTAATGATGGTGACTCATTGAATGCTTTATTAATACAATATAAAAATAAAAGAATAGCTATGATTTAAAACGAAAGTTGGTCAGTGGCTTCAATAATTTTAACAATTACTTACGAAACTTTTCAATATGTAATGAAATAAGCTAATAAACTAACTTTAGCAAAGGGATCAAAGATGCGAGATATTCTCATTTTAGATGGAGCCAGAACGCCAATTGGAACATTTGGAGGATCCTTGGCTAATACTACGCCAATAGATTTAGCTTCTTCGGTAACAAAAGCTGCTTTGGAGCGTTCAGGTGTGGAAGGGCCACAGATTGGGCATGTAGCGTTTGGTCACGTTATAAATACAGAGCCGCGAGATATGTATCTCAGCAGAGTGGCTACATTGGATGCAGGGATATCTGAAGAAACACCAGCAATGAATGTCAATCGTTTATGTGGCTCAGGAGTTCAAGCTATTGTTTCTATCATACAGTCTATCGGACTGGGTGATGCAGATTTTGGAGTCGCTGGGGGCTCTGAGAATATGAGTCGATCTCCTTATTCTGTGCAAGGTCAGAGATGGGGAGCAAAAATGGGAGATGTTAAGACATTAGACATGATGCTTGGGGCATTGAACTGTCCCTTCGGTACTGGTCACATGGGTGTAACGGCCGAGAATGTTGCGCGCGAACAAAATGTTTCTCGTAGCGATCAGGATGAATTTGCTTTAGAAAGTCAAAATAGAGCTGCGTTGGCGGCATCAAAAAATTTGTTTGATAGCCAAATTAATCCAATAGAAATTAAAGTAAAAAGGGACCTAGTTCTTTTCGAAAAGGATGAGCATCCTAAAACTACGACTTTGGAAGATTTGGCTTCCTTGCGCCCAGTTTTTGAGATTGATGGTACAGTAACTGCTGGGAATTCATCTGGAATTAATGATGGAGCTGCTGCAATCGTCTTATCATCTGCAGAAGCTGTCGAAAAATACGG
>JAQWIK010000111.1 GCA_029248915.1 Paracoccaceae bacterium
CCAGTCACGAAACCTGCAGTATTTAAACCCAGCTTTTCATCACGTTGTTTTTGACCCAGCATAAGCCGGACAAGCCCCTGAGTACCATTTAATAGAACATTAGTCTTCAATAGATTAAATTTATCATCCAACTTTATAGATGTATTCGTCATTTCCAAAATCCCAACCTTGATATAAGATTAGTGCGCGACTTAATGTTGCGCCAGTAAAAATCTTAAATTTTCGCATTACGGCCAGAATGGCATTTAACAAAATCTAGAATCATGCAATAAATTAGGCTTGTAGAGGTTGGGTATGGACTGGGATAAGTTAAGAATTTTTCATGCAGTTGCCGATGCGGGGAGCCTCACGCATGCTGGAGAGACACTTCGACTTTCACAATCGGCAGTAAGCAGACAAGTACGGTCGCTAGAAGAAAGCTTGAATACCACTCTTTTTCACAGACATGCTCGCGGTCTCATCCTCACTGAACAAGGCGAACTTTTATTCGATGCAACAAACAGTATGAATAAAAGGCTGGAAGCTGCTTCGGCTCGTATTCGAGACAGTGAAGAAGAGGTGTTTGGAGAATTAAGAGTTACTACCACGACCGGATTTGGTACGCTTTGGTTGGCTCCACGATTACCCAAGCTTTTTGAAAAATATCCTGAACTAAAAATAGATCTAATGCTCGAGGAACGCGTTTTAGATTTGCCTATGCGAGAAGCAGATGTGGCAATTAGAATGAAAGAGCCTAGTCAAGCTGACTTAATCAGAAAACGATTGATGACAGTTAAAATGCGTCTTTATGCCTCTCCAGCATATCTCAAAATACACGGCACCCCAATAAAAGAAGCCGATATGACAAATCATCGTCTGATATGCCAAAATCCTAGATCAGCTCAAGTCTCAGCAGGTCTATCCTTGGTGCAACGCTTAATGACCCAAGAGATACCATCCATATTAACAGTAAATAATTACTTTGGAGTTTTGCAAGCAGTTATTCAAAACTTAGGTATAGGCGTTTTACCAGATTATGTAACACAAGAATTTGACAGTGTTGTTCCAGTTCTTGAAGAAGTCCAATCAAATGATGTCCCAGTATATCTGGCATTTCCTGAAGAATTACGCCATTCTAAAAGAATTGAAGCTTTTAGGGATTTCGTTCAATCGGAGATTATTGAGCATAGAAAAGCGTTAAGAGCTCAGACGATTAATTAAAAAAAGATACGGGCAGTTGATTGCTCTTTTTAACGGCTTGTCATATCAGACAATCAACGAAAGTGAGCAAAATATGAATGAGCCTGATATAACCAGAGAACTCGTGGAGTTGCATGGTTTAAAGTCAGATGAATACGACTCAATTATTTCTATTATAGGCAGAACACCGACATTTACAGAGCTGGGAATATTTTCAGCAATGTGGAATGAACATTGCTCCTACAAATCCTCAAAAAAATGGCTCAGGACTTTACCTGTAGAAGGACCGCAAGTTATTTGCGGACCAGGAGAGAATGCAGGAATTATTGATATAGGCGACGAACAAGCTTTAGTTTTTAAGATGGAAAGCCATAATCATCCAAGTTACATAGAACCCTACCAGGGTGCCGCAACAGGCATTGGAGGGATCTTACGAGACGTTTTTACCATGGGTGCCAGACCAATTGCCGTAATGAACTCGTTGAGTTTTGGAGAAATAAGTCATTTTAAAACACGCCAACTGGTTCATGGTGTAGTATCGGGTATTGGTGGTTATAGTAATTGCTTTGGTGTACCTACCGTCGGAGGCGAGACAAGATTTGACTCTTCATACAACGGCAATTGCCTTGTAAATGCGTTTGCTGCAGGTTTGGTTGATAAAGATAAAATTTTTTATTCTGCGGCTTCGGGCGTTGGTATGCCGGTTGTTTATCTTGGAGCAAAAACTGGACGCGACGGGGTTGGCGGCGCAACAATGGCAAGCGCAGAATTTGATGACACAATTGAGGAAAAGCGACCTACAGTTCAAGTAGGTGATCCATTCACTGAAAAACGTCTTATGGAGGCATGCTTAGAACTAATGGAGACCGGTGCAGTTATTTCAATTCAAGATATGGGAGCAGCTGGTCTTACCTGTTCAGCGGTAGAGATGGGAGACAAAGGTAATTTAGGAATTAGCTTGGATCTTGAAAAAGTTCCGACCCGAGAACCTGATATGAGCGCATACGAAATGATGCTATCTGAAAGCCAAGAAAGAATGCTGATGGTTTTGGATCCTCACAAAGAAAATATAGCAAAAACTATTTTTGAAAAATGGGATTTAGATTTCGCTATTGTTGGGGAGACTATTGTTGAGGATAGGTTTATTATTAAGTTAAACGGTGATGTAAAAGCCGATCTTCCATTAAAAGCATTAGCAGGTAATGCACCTGAGTACGACAGGCCATGGACCAAAACGCCACCTGCTGCAGAATTAAAAGATGTAGTAGAGATAAATGCTATTGATGGCTTAAAAGCACTAATCTCTTCAGCTAACTATTGTTCGAAAAGCTGGATTTTTGAACAATATGACAGTCAGGTAATGGCTGATACTATCGAAAGACCAGGTTTTGGAGCAGGGATCATTAGGATTCATGGAACAAAAAAATCAATCGCATTTACTAGTGACGTAACGCCGAGATATGTTCAGGCAAATCCGTTTGAAGGAGGAAAACAGGCAGTTGCAGAGGCATTCAGAAATTTGATTTCAGTTGGTGCAAAACCACTTGCATCAACGGATAATTTGAACTTTGGAAATCCTGAAAAGCCAAAAATAATGGGACAGTTTGTTCAAGCAATTAAAGGTATTTCACACGCCGTTAAAGAACTTAATATGCCCATTGTTTCTGGTAATGTCAGCCTATACAACGAAACAGATGGAGTATCTATAAATCCAACTCCAACAATTGGTGCCGTTGGCCTAATTGGGGAGGATGAAAGTCCAATAAATGGTAGGGCCTCTGAGGGGAATATGGCAGTATTAATCGGGGAAACTCAAGGTCACCTGGGACAAACAGCGCTACTTCAAGAGGTTTTCAAAAGAAGTGATGGAGATGCTCCAAAAGTAAACTTAGAAAATGAAAAGAAACATGGTGATTTTATATTAGCTAATAAAGGCTTGATAAATGCCTGCATTGATATTTCGGACGGCGGATTAGCGTTGGCCGCTTTTGAACTTGCTCATCGATCACAAGTGGGTTTTGAAATTTATGAAGAAAGCACTGGTTTTTTATTCGGCGAAGATCAGGCTCGATATTTAATTGCCTGTGAATTTGATCACGCTGAAAGTATATTTGTTGAAGCAGGACAGCAAAATATTCCAATTCAAACTGTCGGCACTTTCAAGGGTGATGCTGTAACTTTTGGCAATTCCAGATCCGAACTAGCATTGCTTTCAAGCATTTTTACAGATACTTTTAAAAACTTATTTCAAAATTAAAGTAATTTTTTAAATTTATATATTGTTACTCACAAACTGGCACCTTAGGTTAACAATTAAAGAGGTAATTAATGGCAATTCAAGCTGACGAAATAAAAGCTTTAATAAAAGAAGCTCTTCCAAACGCAACCGTCAAAGTAACGGATTTAGCCGGTGATGGTAATCACTATGCAGCTGAGGTCATTGATGAAGGCTTTCGTGGTAAAAATAGAGTTCAACAACAGCGGATTGTTTACTCCGCGTTAAAAGGAAAAATGGACGGTTCCCACGGGGAACTCCATGCGCTAGCACTTACTACAAAAGTACCAGAAGATTAATTATTACAATAAAATAAGAAAGGTTAAAACTGTGTCAGATTCCAAATCAATAATTGACGAAACAATCAAGTCTAACGATGTTGTGCTCTACATGAAGGGTACAAAATCAATGCCACAATGTGGTTTTTCCAGCCGTGTTGCGGGTGTTTTGAATTATATGGAAGTAGAATATCAGGATGTAAATGTTTTAGCCGATGAAAGCGTCAGACAAGGAATTAAAGATTATTCTGACTGGCCTACAATTCCACAATTATATGTAAAGGGTGAGTTTGTTGGTGGCTGCGATATCATTATTGAAATGACACTTTCGGGTGAGCTCGACACAATGTTGGGGGAAAATGGAATAAAATACGACAAAGATGCTGCAGACAAAATCCGTGAGTCAAACGCTTAAAAACGCAACTAGCTCGAAATTTTTACTGCTATCCTTTCGGCTTTTTCTGTAATATTTTCCAATTGTTTCAATAGATTACTATCCAAACTTTGCGTTTGTGGTGAATTTTTATTTTCTTCTAATTCTTTGATTTTTGTTAAGGCGTCTTCAAGTGCAGTTTCACAACTCATCAACTTTTCAGATTGCGATGACATTTTATCTGCCAGCATCAAACCAGACATAAGCAATAGTTTTTGCTCTGTTAATTGTCCAACCTCACCAACTAAATATGAAGCTTCATCATTTAAAAGGCTGGCAGCATTCTCCAAGGCACTCTCTTCACCAGGCTGACATGTTACAGTAAATTTTTTGTCACCAATGTTAATCGCTACTTCTGGCATTAGACCACCTCCCCACTTCCAGCTAAAGCGGCAGATAACTGATCATAAAGTGACTGCAACTCTTTTTTTTCTTCCTCTCTCTCTGCTCTCAAATTAACTAATTGAACATTTAAACTTTGAAAATCTGTTTGCTCGTTTTCATTTTTGGTAGAATTTTCCAATTCATCTTTCAGAACATCAATTTGACGCTTTAAATCTGAATTTGCTGTAATTAAAGTTTCTAAAGAGTCTATATTTTCTCTATTTTGTATTTTTGTATCTAATGAAGATTCTATCTGCTCTAAAGCATCATCTAATCGATCTTTTAATTTTTCAAACGGCTCCATTTAACCTGCACTTTCTATTCTGGTTCATTCTCAAATATCGAAATTTTTAGAATCAAATTTTAGTTGTATTCATATAGTTTATAACAAGAAAATAAAAATTACTTGCTTTATCAAACCATTTTAAACCGACAGCTTGATATTCAGGTTCATCCTGATAAAGAGTCTAAAACAATAATAGTGAAAGCTGTGAGCCATGCTTATTGAAGAACTAATACAAAAACATCCAAAACATTGGAAAAACGCGACAGCCATAAGAGTGTTAACCTTAGACGCAGTTGCAGCAGCAAATTCAGGACATTCTGGGATGCCAATGGGTATGGCGGATGTAGCGACTGTTTTGTTTTTTAATCATCTAAAATTTGATCCAAAAGCACCTTTATGGCCCGACAGGGATAGAATAATTTTATCGGCCGGTCATGGTTCAATGCTATTATATAGCCTCTTATATCTCACAGGCTATGAAGACTTTCCTTTGGATGAAATAAAACAATTTCGCCAGCTCGGTGCCAAAACGGCTGGTCACCCAGAAAACTTTCTATCTGATGCAATAGAAACTACCACGGGTCCTTTGGGGCAAGGAATTGCAAATTCTGTTGGTTTTGCGATGGCAGAAGAAATTCAAAGAGCTAACTTTGGAGACAGCATAATTGATCACTTTACATATGTATTTGCGGGAGATGGCTGCCTTATGGAAGGCGTCAGTCAAGAGGCTATTACTTTAGCCGGACGACAAAAGTTGTCAAAATTAATTGTTTTTTGGGACAATAACAACATCACAATTGACGGAAAAGTTGAATTATCCGACTCTACTAACCAAGTAGAACGATTTAAGTCTGCGGGATGGCATATATGTGAAATTGACGGACATAATCCAGTTGAAATCAACCAAGCAATATTAGAAGCCAAAAAAAACAATAAACCATCAATGATCGCTTGCAAAACGCACATCGCTTTGGGATCGTCGGCTCAAGACACTTCTAAAGGTCACGGTGCTCTCACCGATAGAATTTTAATAGAAGAAACAAAGAAAGTTTATGGATGGAGCCAGAAAAATTTTCACGTTCCAACAGAAGTAAAAAAAGAATGGGAAGAAATTGGTAAAAAAGGCCAAAAAGAAAGGTTGTCCTGGGAAAGTGATTTTGCCTTACTCTCGTTAAAAAAACAGTCAGAGTTCTCGAGAATGTACTCAATGGAAGTACCAAAAACACTCGGCAGAGCAATTAACAGGTTCAAAAAATCAATAAGTGTCGAACAACCTAAAGTAGCAACTCGTAAGTCGAGCGAGATGATACTAAATGTAATTAATCCTATTATGACTGAGACTGTAGGAGGGTCAGCTGACCTGTCAGGCTCTAATAATACAAAATCATCAGATATGACAGTATTTGATGTGGACAACAGAAAAGGTAGATACGTACACTGGGGCGTTCGTGAACATGGTATGGCAGCCGCCATGAATGGTATGGCTCTTCATGGAGGACTAAGACCTTACGGCGGAACATTTATGTGTTTTACCGATTACGCAAGACCATCGATGCGCCTTGCTGCATTAATGCAAATACCAACAATATTTGTTATGACTCACGATAGCATAGGTTTGGGTGAAGACGGACCTACTCACCAACCCGTCGAACATCTCGCGATAAGCCGAGCCACCCCTAATACTTTGGTCTTTCGACCGGCTGATAGTGTTGAAACAGCCGAAGCTTGGGAGGTCGCACTGCAATCAAAAAATACACCTTCAGTAGTCGCCCTCACACGGCAAGGGCTACCAACTGTACGAAAAAAATATAAATCAGCAAATTTATCTTCTCAAGGTGCATATATTTTGGAGGAAGCCGAAGGAAAAAGAGAAGTAATATTAATCGCTTCAGGTTCGGAAGTTTCTTTAGCACTTACTGCCCGCGACCAATTACAAAAAGAAGGTATTGGTACTCGAGTTGTATCTATGCCCTGTATGGAACTATTCGAAAAACAAGACGAAAAGTATCGAAAACGAATTCTTCCGGGCGGTCGTAATGTTAGAATTGCAATCGAAGCTGGTATAAGAGATAGCTGGGATAAATGGCTATTGGGTGAGCGAGGTCGAGAAGCAACTTCTGGGTTCATTGGGATGTCCAGTTTTGGGGCTTCTGCACCAGCGGATACTCTATTTAATCACTATGGAATCACTTCCGAACAGATAGTACGACTCCCAAAATCCAAAATATAAATTATATTTCTGCCTTCCGAACTACACTTAGTACTTTTGTTAGCGCAATCATTGTATAATTTGTTACATTTACCGCTAACATATTGAAGAAAATCAGTTTATTCTTTTCTCTGTCCATACATTTGTTGTATTAAAGTGCTAACTATTTCTGGGGTGAGAAATGACAATTAACGTTGGGATAAATGGGTTTGGGCGCATAGGGAGAAGCACTCTTTCCCATATAACTGAAAGCGCAAGAAATGATGTACATGTTACTAAAATTAACGCAACAGGCTCAATCCAAACAAATGCGCATCTTTTAAAGTACGATAGCACTCATGGAAGATTTGCCAGTGATATTGTGATCAAAAATGATACACTCGACATAGGCTACGGCCCTGTTAAAGTATTTTCCTCCTATAATCCTGAGGAATTAGATTGGTCAGGCTGTGACGTTGTCCTCGAATGTACTGGGAAGTTTAATGATGGTTTAAAATCAAAAGTACACATTCAACAAGGCGCAAAATCTGTTTTGATTTCAGCACCAGCAAGCAATGTTGACAAGACTGTTGTTTACGGAGTGAACCACAGATCATTGACTAGCAGTGATAAGATAGTTTCAAATGGCTCTTGTACGACAAATTGCCTTGCTCCCTTAGCAAAGGTTTTAAACGACAATATTGGTATTGAGCGTGGTATAATGACCACAATACACAGTTATACTGGAGATCAACCCACATTAGATAGAAGACATGATGATCTATACAGAGCGAGATCTGCAGCTTCTTCAATGATCCC
>JAQWIK010000112.1 GCA_029248915.1 Paracoccaceae bacterium
GGGGGTTCTCAATTAGCAATGGGTTCAGTTGGCGACGTAGCTGATATTTCAAGAATATTTTCCAATACAAATGCTGCAGCTGCTGGAGGCGCTTTAGCGGCCTTGTTACTTACCCAGTTTCTCTACAAAAAACCTGACTTAACAATGATATTAAACGGCGCCCTAGCTGGATTGGTATCTATAACTGCGGAGCCTCTAACACCTACTTTGGGCGCAGCAACTTTGATTGGTGCTGTAGGCGGTTTAATCGTAGTTTTAAGTGTTCCTATGCTAGACAAATTTAAAATTGATGATGTGGTGGGAGCAATACCAGTTCACCTGTTTGCAGGTATTTGGGGAACAATGGTTGTGCCCGCGACTAACGGAGATGCCTCCTATGCAACACAATTCATATCGATAGTTATTGTAGGGGTATTTGTGTGTGTTACGGCAGGCATAGCTTGGACTATCCTTAAATCTACGATGGGTATCCGTGTAGGTGAAGAAGAGGAAATCTCTGGGTTAGACGTATCTGAACTTGGGATGGAAGCATATCCTGAATTTTATAAAGGATAATTAAAGCTCATTTACGAGAAGTGGCGGAGGCCTTTGAAATAGGCCTCTGCATCATAATTTTAAAGGGAGTTAAAATTGGATATATTAAGTTTTTCGGTTTCTACACCATTCTGGATTTGGCTACTTTTTGCGCTCACAACTGCTTACTATTATGATATTATGAAGCGGAGAATAGTACGCTTAGAGCAAAAGATTTCAGATTTAAGTGACTAAGATTTGCAGGATGTAAATTCGTTACAATAATCGCTGCAATTGGCCATCATAAATTGGCTCTATTGTGTCAGTTTCGAATAGTGATGAAACAGAAGTTCCATTCCAAATATTGAGGATAGCCTGTGCAAATATCGGAGCTGTTGGAACTATTCTAATATTTGCAGCCTTTGCTACCGCTTCCGTGGCCTGAATTGAGTCTGTTATAACTAAAGATTTCATCACAGAGTTGCTAATTCGTTCAACAGCTGGTCCAGATAGTACCCCATGTGTAATGTAAGAGTGAACTTCAGCTGCGCCATTTTCTATAAGTACTTCTGCTGCCTTGCAAAGTGTACCGGCTGTATCGCAAATATCATCAACAATAATGCACTTCTTACCTCTAACATCACCGATAATTGTCATCTCAGCCACTTCTCCTGCTCGTTCTCTTCGCTTATCAACAATTGAAAGCAGGGCATTTATTCGCTTGGCCAGTTCTCTAGCCCGAGCAACTCCGCCGACATCAGGCGAAACAACCATTACATCTTTCAGTTTATCAGAAAACTGGTGAATAATATCAAGGGCGAATACCGGGGCCCCGTATAAATTATCGACCGGTATATCAAAAAACCCTTGTATTTGGGTTGCATGAAGATCGAGAGTTAGAATTCTTTCTACCCCGGCCTCCACCAACAAATTAGCTACAAGTTTAGCACTTATGGGAGTTCTGGCCTTCGTCCGGCGGTCTTGCCTAGCATAGCCAAAGTAAGGAATTACGGCCGTGATACGGCTTGCTGATGAACGACGCAAAGCATCCGCCATTATAAGAAGTTCCATTAGATTATCGTTGGCGGGATTGGATGTTGATTGAATTATGAACATATCCTCACCACGAACATTTTCGTAAACTTCTATAAAAATCTCTTGGTCATTAAACCTTTCTATTCGAGCATCAACTAAATCGACATTTAGTCCCCGATGGACAGTCATTCGTCGTGTTATTGCTTTGGCTAAATTTTTGTTTGCGTTGCCAGATATTAACTTTGGTTCATTTAGGGCGGGCATCTATCAGAAATCCTCGCTTAGGTTAAAAGAATCACAATTGTGACTCCGGATAACATGGTGACGCCATCAGGCAAAGATAGAGTTTAATAATTTGAATTAATTGAAGCATAAAAAAATGTTTAATTTTTTTAAGAATATTATGTTAAAATCTGTCATCCTAAAATTAAATAAAGAAATATAGTTTATGTATCAGCGACGTAGTTGAAATGCCCATAGAAAGCCGCGCAGGATTAAAAATAAATTCCTTAACTTTAGGTAAAGGAGATGATCAAGCATTATTGTTGCATTGTTCTTTAGCTAATAGCAGAGCTTGGTTGCCTTTCGCGAATGAATTTAAAGACAAACTATCAATGATTGCATTTGACTTGCCAGGCCATGGTATGAGCCAAGATTGGGACTATACATCAGATTATCAAGACTGTTGTCTTGATATAAGTTCAACTTTTATAAGTAAGCCAATCCACCTTGTAGGGCACTCTTTTGGAGCAACGGTTGCCTTGCGAGTGGCGCAACGTTTTCCTAATTTTGTTAAATCCCTATCACTAATTGAACCAGTATTTTTTGCTGCAGCATTTTCTGATAACCCCGAATTAGAAGCGCAGTTTATGAAAGATCATTATGATTATTTTGTTGCGGGTGAAGCCAAAAATTGGCGGCTAGCTGCAAGATTGTTTCTTAAGCTTTGGGGAAATAACGAAGATTGGAATTTGTTTAGTGAAAGTAAAAAAAGGCAATTTTCTGAAAGAGTTCCCCTGACTTTTGAGGTATCTAAAACTATTTATGCCGATCCAAATCATATGCTTAAAGAGCATGCTTTTTCATCGCTTACTGGTAAATCCTCGATCATTTATGGCGATAGGTCTCATTTTATAATGCCTTACATTGGCAAAGCATTATCGGCTCGAATACCGAACAGCGAACTCAAGTGCATTCAAAATGGTGGTCATATGTTGCCGATTACTCATCCTGAAATTTGTGCTCAGATTGTTTCTGAAATAATTGAAACTTAGTTTACTGATTTTTTCCAATTTTTGGTTCAACGCCTCTGATTATTCGATCGATATTTTGTTTGTGACGAACAAATACGATAATTGCCAGGAAAGTTAGTAAAAGGAATATTTTTGGCTGGCCAAAAAATATAGCCGCAGCTGGAGCGCTTGTCGCGCTAATTAAAGAAGCAAGTGACGACATCCTTTTCATCAAAGCGACCAATAACCACACAAAACAGCAGATAATTCCAATTGTGAAAGATAAGGCAATCGCAACACCTAAAAAGGTGGCTACACCTTTGCCACCTCTAAATCTCAGCCAGACTGGAAAACAATGGCCAGCTAAAGCACTTAAGGCGGAAATCTGAACTGCGTCTTCATTAAAAAAATATTTGACTATCAGTACAGCACAAATACCTTTCGAAAAATCGAATAGAAGAGTTAAAAAGGCTGCTAATTTATTTCCAGTACGCAAAACATTGGTGGCACCGATATTGCCAGACCCTACTTTTCGCAAATCCCCAAGTCCAAGAAATTTTGAGATTATAATACCAAAGGGGACTGAGCCTGCTAAATATCCAAAGGCGCAGGCTGCAAATAAGACCCCTGGATTACTAATTAACTCGGGTAGTATCTCTAACATTCGAAAACAGTTTTCCCAGCCACGATTGTGCGTCTTACTTTTCCTTGTAATTTATGTCCATCGAATGGTGTATTTTTCGATTTTGATTTCAAGGTTCCTCTGTCCAAAACGAAGGGTATATCAGCATCAAAAATAATTAGATCAGCTGGGGCACCTGGGTTGATTCGTCCGCTAGGTAAGCCTAGCAATATTGCTGGGTTTAATGTCATAGCTCTTATCAGTTTCCCTAGACTTACTACTTGATTGTGAAAAAGTTGTAGACCTGCTGGTAGCAGTGTTTCAAGTCCAACTGCACCAGCTGCAGCTGTTTCGAAGGGCAGGCGTTTACTTTCTTCGTCTTGGGGAGTGTGGAAGGATGAAATTACGTCTATTAATCCAGAATTTACAGCATCAATGATAGCTATTCGATCATTTTCTGATCTCAACGGCGGGGTTATCTTAAAAAAGCTTCTGTAATCTGCGATGTCGAATTCATTTAAAGTCATGTGGTGTATAGAAGTTCCTGCGGTGACTTTATGTCCATTTTTTTTCGCCCTGTCTAAAGCGGGAATTGAACGAGCGGTAGTTATCTGATCAAAATGATATTTAACTCCAGTTAATTCCACCAAAGCCATATCTCTGTCTAGAGCCATTCGTTCTGCAAGTGGGGTCACGCTTGGGAGCCCCCGCAGAGATGCAAACTTTCCCGAGGTTGCTGAAGTTTCATCTGAAAGGTCAGGATCTTGGGGGTGCCCAATTACTAGGGCATCCAAAGATTTTGCATAGCTTAATGCCCTTAATAGAATTTTAGAATTTTTGACTACGTTATTGAAATCTGTAAACGCAACGGCACCTGCATCCTTCAGAAAGCCTATTTCCGTCATTTCACGTCCAGCGCGTCCTTTTGTCAGAGCTACCATGTGAAATACGTTCACAGGGCACACCTCCTGGGCTCTCCTACGTATAAATTCCAAAACCTCTGGTGTATCTATTGCTGGGTTTGTGTCTGGTCGTGTAACTATCGTTGTAACGCCGCCTGCAGCTGCAGCTGCTCCTGCTGACTTGTAACTTTCTTTGTGTCGCTCTCCTGGCTCACCAACTTTTACGCCAAGATCAATTAATCCTGGGCTAATATATTGACCCCGGCAATCAATAGTTTCATCGGCTTGTGATTTGGGAATAATTATGCCGTCTTCAAACATAACTTCACCATCCGAAATAGTCTCTGTCACAGGATCAATCACTTTTGCATTTGTCAGAAGTGTTTTCATTCAATTAGCCATGATAGTCAGATTTGTGATTTCTTGCCAAAAGGTGCATTGCAGCCATTCTTATCGCGACTCCCATTTCGACTTGTTCTTGAATAACTGATCTATTGATATCATCAGCTAATTCACCATCTATTTCAACGCCTCGGTTCATTGGACCTGGATGCATAACTATTGCATCTTCTTTAGCATGAGAGAGTTTTTCTTTATTAAGCCCATAACGGTAGTAGTACTCTCTTTCAGAAGGTATAAAGCCACCGTCCATCCGTTCTTTCTGCAACCTAAGCATCATTACTACGTCTACATCCTTTAATCCAATTCGCATGTCTTGGTATACTTCGACACCTAATTCACTAATTTCAGACGGCATCAGGGTTGGTGGACCTATTAATCTCACCCGATTTTCCATTTTTCCAAGTAAAATAATGTTAGAGCGAGCGACCCTTGAATGCGCAATATCTCCGCAAATTGCTATGCTTAATCTGTGTAATCTTCCTTTGGCACGGCGGATTGTTAAAGCATCAAGAAGCGCTTGGGTAGGGTGTTCGTGCCGCCCATCTCCTGCATTTAAGACAGAACATTTAACTTTTTGAGCAAGTAAATCTACTGCACCAGATTGAGGGTGCCTGACAATTAAAAGGTCAGGTTGCATCGCATTTAAAGTAAGTGCAGTGTCAATAAGCGTTTCCCCTTTCTTAAGCGAACTTGCCTCCATAGATAAGTTCATAACGGTTGCGCCCAATCTTTTTCCTGCTAACTCAAAACTCGCTTGAGTTCGCGTCGAGTTTTCGAAAAACATATTAATTTGAGTGAGCCCTTTCAAAGATTCGGCTCTTTTGTTCTGGGATCGGTTTAATTGAACGTATTTTTCAGCTAGATCTAAAATTTCAACTATTGCTTCCGGGCGCATAGGTTCGATACCCAGCAAATGTTTTTCCTTAAAACCCATTTAGAACTCTCTGTAATTAAATAAGCTCATAATCATACCTCAATACACAAACAAGAGCTTATTATAAATTGTTATCTGTATGCAGTTTTACTTTTGCAAAAGATTTATTAACTTTGAATTATGGATTCGAAGAACGAAATGACAGATGCTTTGGAGTTTTTGAAGTGGCAGCTAGAGCTCGGGGTCGATGAAAATATTGGAAATATTCCATTGGATAGATTTTCTGATCTGTCACAAAAGGATGAGATTAAAATAGAAAGACCAATTTCTACCGAACAAAAAATGCCAAACATAAACAGGGCAATTAATGAGGCTGAAAGTCGGGCAGGTCAGAGTAAAACATTGGATCAGTTAAAAAATTCATTAGCCGATTATGAGTTTTGTGATTTAAAAAAAGGCTCTAGAAATTTAGTTTTTTCATCTGGAGACCCAAATGCGCAAGTTATGATTATTGGTGAGGCACCTGGAAGAGAAGAGGACATTCAGGGCGTTCCTTTTGTTGGTAGGGCTGGACAGCTTTTAGATAAGATGCTCAGGCCAATTGGTCTTACCAGGAACAAAGACCAGCTAAATGATAAATTAATCAACACTGCCTATATATGTAATGTTATTCCATGGAGACCACCCCACAACCGCGACCCAAATTCTGACGAAATAGAAATGATGCTACCGTTTTTGAAAAGGCATATATCTTTTGTTCAACCCAAAATTATTGTGGCCTTGGGAAATATTAGTTGCAGAGCTCTAATCGGTAAAACGGGTATAACAAAATTGAGAGGCAATTGGTTTGATTTCGATGAAATCCCACTAATGCCAATGTGTCACCCGGCATATTTACTAAGAAATAATACAGCCAAAAAAGATGCTTGGTCCGATTTGTTAAAAATCAAGACACAACTAGAGGACTTTACATGAGTATTAATGAAAGAAAAAGTTTTATACCCGTGCGGATTGCCGTATTGACGGTGTCAGACACGCGCTCATTGGCAGAAGACAAAAGTGGTTCAGTTCTCGTTGAAAGAATAGAAACTTCAGGTCATCAAATTGTTGTTAGAGAAATTATCGAGGATGACAGACAACAAATTAGATCACAGCTGGAAAATTGGATTAGAAGTGAAAATATCGATGTGATCATATCCACAGGGGGAACTGGTCTCACAGGACGGGATGTAACAGTAGAGGCACACCGCGATGTCTATGAAAAAGAAATTGATGCATTTAGCACAATTTTTTCAATAGTTAGTATGAAAAAAATTGGAACATCAGCCATCCAATCTCGCAGCACTGCTGGTGTTGCTGGTGGAAAGTATTTGTTTGCTTTACCCGGTAGCCCTAATGCCTGTAAAGATGCTTGGGATGAAATTTTAGTAAAGCAATTAGATTTTAGACATGAGCCCTGTAATTTTGTAGAAATAATGCCAAGGTTAGAAGAGTATTTAAAAAGAAAATAGTCAAAGGGACAGTGTTAAAGCCTTGGAATTCAAAGTTTTCCCCCTAGGTTTAAATAAAGAGAAATAAAAAATTCCTGTGCTTTTAGGAGCGATGCAAAATCTTCGCTTCTGATTTATCGGGAAAAATGAAAGATGAACTTATGCGTTTTTTTCGACAGGCCCTTATAGGGTTAACACTTTTAACGCTTTCTGTAGGTATTTTGGCTTACGCAGGTAACCTTATTAAAGACGCTTTGAGTGAACGGTTTGCACAAGAAGCGAGAGTTTCGCAGCCGCGTGAGCGTACTTTCGCTGTAAACGTTGTAGTAGCAGAGCCCAAAGCAATCACTCCCCAACTTGAAGCGTTTGGAGAAATAAAAAGTCGTCGAACGCTAGATCTAAGGCTCGCTTTGGGAGGACAAGTAACACGCCTCTCAGAGAATTTTGTGGATGGGGGTCAAGTAAAATCTGGTGAAAAACTAGTTGAAATTGACGATGCCGATGCACAATCATTTTATTTAAAAGCACAAGCTGATATTATGGATGCGCAGGCAGAGGTTGAGGATGCCGAACGCGCGCTTCTTCTGAGCCAAGACGAGCTAGAAGCTGCACTTAAGCAGTCAAATTTGAGAAAAACGGCCTTGTCTCGTCAACAGGACTTACAGGTTCGAGGAGTGGGGACAAAGGCCGCGGTTGAAGCTGCAGAACTTGCACTATCTTCCGCGGAACAATCTGTTTTGAATAGGCGTAGTGCCATTGACCAGGTTAAGGCCCGTGGAGCTAGTGCAGCAACACGATTAATAAGAAGTCAACTTGCGTTAGACGATGCAGGTCGGCGTTTAGAGGACACAAAGTTATTTTCTAAATTTGACGGCGTTCTAAGTAACATTACATTAGTCGAAGGTGGTATTTTGGGTGCTAACGAACGCATTGGGCGTTTAATCGATCCTAACTCGCTAGAGGTAGCTTTTCGAGTTTCAACTGAGCAATATAGTAGGCTTTTGAATGAAAACGGTCAGCTAATAAATGCCCCCGCTATTGTATCACTTAATCTTATGGGATCGGAAATAACTACAAATGCATTGCTAGAAAGAGATAGTGGTTCCGTAGCTGAAGGGCAGACGGGAAGGCTCTTGTATGCTAAATTGGACAAAGCCATAGGGTTTAAGCCGGGTGACTACGTGGTAGTGAAGGTGGATGAACCTGAACTTAATTTTGCCATAAACTTACCTGCGTCGGCGCTTAACGCGGATAATCAAGTCCTTATATTGAATGATGAAGAGCGTCTCGAAAACGTAGATGTGTCTTTGTTACGGCGTCAAGGTAATAATGTGATAATCCGATCACGCGATTTGCCTGGGAAAGAAGTAGTTGCCCAGAGATCTCCACTTTTAGGTACTGGCATAAAAGTAAGAGCTGTCAGGTCAGGCGAAGCAGAAAAACCGCCAAAGTCTCCGGAAATGTTAGAATTGACTGATGACAGACGGCAAAAGCTAATTAAATTTATTGAAAACAATAAATGGATTCCAAAAACTGCAAAAGAACGGACTATTGGAAAATTGAAAAAGGAAAAAGTTCCCGCTGAAATGGTGAACCGTATCGAAAGCCGTATGGGAGGATGATGATATGACCCGATTATCACCTCAAGCTGCAAATGGTATATTATCATATTTTACTCGCCATAAAACTATGGCTAATTTGCTTTTAGTAATTTTGATAGTTGCTGGACTTTTGGCGCTGCCGAAAATGCGTTCGCAATTTTTCCCTGATATAATAATTGATAATATAAACTTGAGTATTGTGTGGAAAGGCGCCGGTGCTGAAGATGTCGACGCTGCTATTGTCAGAGTTTTAGAGCCGGTTTTACTTGGCGTTGATGGGGTTAGCGGTGCGAACAGTACTTCAAACGAAGGTCGGGCACGAATATCTCTTGAATTTGAACCTAGTTGGGACATGACAAGAGCAAAAGCGGATGTGGAAACAGCTTTGGATAGTGTCACTTCTTTACCACAAGATAGTGAAGATCCCACGATAATTAGAGGTAGGTGGAGTGATCGTGTAACCGATGTAGTAATTTCTGGACCTGTAGCAGTGGGTCAGTTGGGATTATTTGCTGACGAGTTTGTTATGAGGCTTTTTGCTGCAGGTGTAACACGAACAACCATGAGGGGGATGGTTGCTCCTGAAACCGTTGTAGCCGTACCTACATCAAATCTGATTATGCACGACATTACTATGCAAGAAATCGCTAGGGCAATCTCAGAGGAAGTAAGTGCAGATCCTGCTGGTGATGTGGAAGGTGCAAACGCTCGTGTAAGAACAGGCGTTGAGAAGCGACAAGCTAAGGATATTCAATCAATTGTTTTACGTTCAAATTCTGATGGTTCAAAACTTACGATTGCTGATGTTGCTGAATTAAATGTTAATGGAATAGACAGGGAACGAACTTACTTTGTTGGAACTAATCCCGCTATTAGCATAAGGGTTGATCGTAATCAGCAAGGTGATGCCATTGATATTCAACATAAAGTTGAAAGTATTGCTAGGGATTTAGAAGCTACATTACCAGAAGGTACGAAATTAGAATTAATCCGTACTCGGGCCGAGACTATATCCAGCCGACTTAACATGCTTCTAGATAATGGGCTAATGGGACTTGGTCTTGTCGTTACACTATTGTTTTTATTTCTCAACACCAGAACAGCTTTTTGGGTAGCTGCAGGTATCCCAACGGCGATGCTGACAGCAATAGCTTTGATGTATGCTGCAGGTATCACCATAAACATGATTTCTCTCTTTGCTCTTATTATAACGTTGGGCATAGTTGTTGATGATGCAATTGTAGTTGGTGAGCACGCTGATTCTCGCGCCAGGTCCGGATTGCCTCCCATTGTGGCGGCTGAAACGGCCGCACAAAGAATGTTTATGCCTGTTTTGGCAGCAACGATGACAACAGTAATTGCATTTTTTGGCTTAGTTGCGATAGGAGGTCGGTTTGGGGATCTTATTGCTGACATTCCGTTTACTGTTAGTGTGGTTCTCTTGGCATCTTTGGTTGAATGTTTTCTTATCTTACCCAACCATATGGCACATTCTATTACCAATAATTCACAAATTAAATGGTATGACCGTCCAAGTTATGTGGTAAATATTGGTTTTGTTTGGTTTCGAGAAAATATATTCCGCCCATTTATAAAGGTAGTCATCCGTGCTCGGTATGTTGTTTTAGCTGGCACATTGCTTGTGCTAGCATCACAAGTTGTTTTATTTATCAACGGATCAGTAACATGGCGATTTTTTAATGCGCCTGAGCAATCTTCGGTTACCGGAAACTTTGCAATGGTTAATTCAGCCACACGCGCCGATACACTCGCAATGATGAAAATATTACAAACTACAGTTGATGAACTTGCAGTTGAGTATGAAAAAGAACACGGACGTAATCCAGTAAAGTATGTTTTGGCCGAATTAGGTGGTAACTCAGGACGTGGTCTTTCTGGTACAGAAAATAAATCTATTGATTTATTAGGTGGAATTTCTATTGAACTTATTGATGCAGATTTACGGTCTTACTCTAGTTTTTCTTTTGTTGGAGATTTACAAGATAAGATTGTACGTCATCCGCTTCTTGAAGCAATATCTTTTAGAGGCTGGCGTTCTGGGCCTGGCGGTGATGCATTAGATATTCAGTTTTACGGGGCTGATGCTGTTACCCTTAAAAATGCAGCAGAAGCTTTAAAAACTGAACTAGAAGCTTTCTCAGTGGTTTCTGCACTAGAGGACGATTTAGCTTACGATAAAGAGGAGATTATTTTAGAATTAACTCCTCAGGGTAAAGCTTTGGGCTTTACCATTGATACTCTAGGCGTTGTTTTGCGAAATCGTTTGAATGGTGTTGAAGCAGCCTCATATCCTTTGGGGCCACGCAGCGCGACTATTCGCGTTGAACTGCCCGAAGGGGAATTAACTTCAGATTTTCTGGAAAGAACACAGCTCAGGGCAAACAGCGGAATTTATGTGCCGCTAGCTGACATTGTAAGTGTTCAGAGAAAGGTTGGCTTCTCAACCGTGCGACGGGAAAATGGAATCAGACTGATATCTGTTACTGGCGATGTGTCAGAAGATAACCCTGAAGAAGCAGAACAAGTTTTTGACGCTCTCAAAAAAGAAATTTTGCCAGAGATTGCCACGGTGAACCAGGTTGAATGGCGTATGTCAGGGTTAGCAGAGCAAGAACAAGATTTTCTCAATGATGCGCGCGTTGGTATGATTTTGACACTCCTAGGTATTTATCTTGTTTTAACTTGGATATTTGCTAGTTGGACAAGACCGTTTGTTATTATGTCAATAATTCCATTTGGCCTGGTAGGAACTATATATGGGCACTTCATCTGGGATGTTCCCATGTCAATGTTCACAATTGTGGGATTAATTGGAATGACTGGGATAATAATTAATGACTCTATAGTTTTGATCTCCACAATAGATGAATATTCAAAAGAAAGAGGGATAATACCATCGATCATTGATGGATCAGTCGATCGTTTAAGACCTGTTTTACTAACAACATTTACGACTGTTTTGGGTCTTGCACCACTATTATACGAGCGCTCAACTCAGGCTCAATTTTTAAAACCAACAGTTATTACTTTAGTTTATGGGCTTGGCTTTGGACTATTGATCGTTCTATTGGTTATTCCCGCTCTAGTAGCGATGCAAGAAGATATAAAGCGTTTTAGGAAGGCTTATTTATTCGCTCTTCGGTCCCAAAATAAATTTATTCAACGCTCATTTGTTAGCTTAACTTCAGCAATTATTTTATGGGGTGGGTTGACCTTAGGCTTCATGCTTATCACGGGATCGTTGGCGCCATTTCTTAGTAATTTAAATTTAATCCAAACCCTTCCAGAAACTATGTTATCTGCTTTGATTTTGTTTATGAGTGGTTCATTTTTACTTATATCGGTCTTTGCTTTGGTAGGATATTTCTTATTTTGGAGATCCAGAACTTTGCTGGAGATTTAACAACCCTTCTGTTCTATAACCTGACCTTCGTTGAGATGCGTTATTGTAATTAAGTCGCTGCTTATTTTAAGCTGCGATTTGTCATACCACTCGCCTCTGGCAGAGACAATTTTTCCTGGAATAATTAGCTTGGGTTGTTCGATAGTAAGGACGTTACGATAATTCTCGATTGAAAAAAATATGTAAGAACCTGCATTTTCTAAGTAGGGAATATCTGCCTTGATCTTAAAATTGTTTGGTCCAAAAGTGATTATGCAGCGAGCGTTTTTTATACCAAGATCAGAAGGCGAAATTGGTAAATTGGCTAATGCTGCTAACAAATCGGTATTTATATTTTTAGATATGATTTTTAATCCAGTTTCGGCCGTGAACTCAACGGGGATACAGACATCATAACAAACACCAATACTTCCCTTAATTTTTAAGTTTATAGGATCAGAACCTACTTCCGCTTCTATCACTATTGGAAGTATGACTTCATTTTCGTATCCTATGGTTTCAAAGCCAGATGAGCCAAACACGTTTGGGCTTGGCCAAAGAATATTCAGGCCGCGTATATTTAGTGAACCTTCAAAATCAAACTGAGGTTTTAAACCCATCGGTCCTGGGGTATGCCAATATGTTTTCCATCCTTCGTGGAGCGAAATCCTGAGCCCGTGTACTATCGAACCGTCTGACTTTCCCCACCCTTCTAATATTTCTATTTTTTTGAGACCATCTCCAATTGCTATGGAAGTGCTCAAAATAAATAAAAGTAGGGGTGCCAGAAATCTCTTCATATCTTTTTTTAATTGATTTTATTGTATTGCCAACCTTTATCAAAAGAATAAATTAACTTTTGTGCATTGAGAGAACTAATATGTTCAAAATTGATTTAAATGATCTTAGTGGGAAAATTTTATTAGCAACCCCGGCCATGAACGAGGGTATTTTTAAAGACACCGTGATTTTTATTTGTTCGCACTCGGAAGATGGTGCAATGGGAATAATAATAAATAAACCTCTTAAAGCTCTTTCTTTTTCATCCATTTGCACAGATTTAAAGATTGAAGATGATGTTGCTTTAGAGTTACCAATTCTTTTTGGAGGTCCAGTTGAAAAGAATAGAGGCGTAGTTTTGCATTCTAAGGATTATAATTCTGAAACAGAAACTATAAAATGTACCTCTACTTTATCAATGACTGCGTCATTTGATATTTTATCTGATTTAGCAAAAGGTTTAGGACCAATTAATGCTCTCTTGGCGTTGGGCTACGCAGGCTGGGCACCGGGTCAATTAGAGAGTGAATTAGCTAGTAATTGCTGGATGTTTGGAAAACTAGATGATGAAGAAATTTTCAGTATTAACTTTGAAAAAAAGTGGTCGAATTCACTGAAAAATAGTGGTGTTGAGCCTTCAAAAATTTCATCTAATTTTGGAACTGCCTAAGTTATACTTTATTACTTGGGTGCAGCAGCTCTTTTAAGGCGATCATTTATTGCTATCCCAATTCCTTCTTCCGGGATTGGTGACACGGCGATTTTTTCAGCGCCCATTTCGTCGAGCTTATGCAAGCAATCAAATAAATTTGCGGCAGCTTCAATTAAATTTTCTGTTCGTGATAAATTTAGATCACAAATAACTTTACCAAACCCAAGACTTACTTCTTTATTTTTGAACACTTTACTATTCAAGCGGATTGAACCTTTTGGAGCATAGTGGGAAGAAAGTTGTCCAGGTGCAGATATTTCTCCATCCAATGCTTTCTTTTTTAGATCTAAGCTCAGTATTTCTGATATATCAGCTTCATCTATTGCCCCAAATCTCAAAATACGTGGATCGGGCAAGAAGCTAATTATAGTAATTTCAAGTCCAATTTCTGATGAACCACCTGAAACAATCCCTTCAATTTTTCCATTTAATTTTGAAATAACATGTTCTGTTTTCGTTGCACTTACAGAGCCTGATGGATTTGCTGAGGGGGCTGCGATTGGTGTGTTTGCAAGTTTGAGAATTGACTGAGCAATAGAATGTGCTGGTATTCGAACAGCTACAGTTTGCAGTCCTGCCAATGCCAGAGAAGCAATTTTGCTATGTGGCAAAAGAGGCAGCACCATCGTTAAGGGCCCTGGCCAAAATTTTTCTGCAACCGTTTGGGCTTCAGAACTCCACATTGCGAAAGCTTGTATCTGCTCAATAGAAAAGCAGTGGATTATGAGCGGATTGAAACTTGGGCGTCCTTTTGCTTGAAAAATTTTGGCTACGGCAAGATTGTTTGTGGCATCTGCACCAAGACCATAAACTGTCTCGGTTGGAAAAGCTAAAGTCCCGCCAGTTTCAATAAGTTTGCTTGCTTTCAATAAATCAGGTTTTGATGTGTTGAAAATTTTTGTTTGCAATTTATTACTCTATGACGTTGCGTTCTATTTGAAGCTATTTTGAAGTCTGAAGTATGCGCATTAGATTATTAATTAAATCTTTATGCAACTTTTGCCAAGTAAAGATGACAACATATATTGGAGAATTTTAATGGTATATCGCGCTTGCACTGAGGATTTCGAATATATTTTAAAACACGTTGTTAATTATGATTTGGTTTCTGCTACTGATAAATTTTCTGAAGCTTCGAATGAAACTGTTTCAGCTATTTTGGGTGAAGCTGGTCGTATGTGTGAAGAAAAATTATCCCCACTGCAGCGATTAGGTGATTTGAACCCAGCAAAGCTTCAGAATGGAGTTGTAAGAACTTCTCCGGGTTTTGACGATGGTTATAAAGCTATCGCTGAGGGTGGCTGGGTTTCAACATCAGCCGATCCTCAATATGGTGGAATGGGATTACCTTTAACGATTACAACCGCTGTCAACGAGATGATGGCATCTGCTTGTCTATCCCTACAACTCAATCCTTTGATGACCCAAGGTCAAATAGAGGCTTTAGAAAACCATGCATCCAAGATGATCAAGGATATTTATTTACCAAAACTTATTTCTGGTGATTGGTGTGGGACAATGAATTTGACGGAACCTCAAGCTGGATCTGATGTTGGTGCATTATCGTCAAAAGCTACTAACAACGGTGATGGATCTTTTGCGATCACTGGACAAAAGATTTACATTTCTTGGGGTGATAATGATTTCTCGGAAAATGTATGCCATTTGGTTTTAGCAAGATTACCAGAAGGCAAACCTGGAACAAAAGGTATTTCACTGTTTATTGTCCCAAAATTTATTCCTGATCAATTTGGCAATGCTGGTGTAGCAAACAGATTAAAGGTTGTAAGTCTTGAGCATAAATTAGGGCTTCATGGATCTCCAACTGCAGTGATGCAATATGAGGGAGCTACAGGTTGGTTGATAGGCGAACCTCATGATGGAATGCGCGCCATGTTTACGATGATGAATAATGCTCGATTAGGTGTTGGTGGACAAGGAATAGGGGCGGCCGAGGGAGCTTACCAACATGCGCTTGCTTATGCAAAAACAAGGAAGCAAGGTGCTGTCAGTGTGGCAAAAGGAATTGGCACAATTTTAGATCATGCAGATGTTCGACGAATGCTTGTTACAATGAAAGCTGATATTTTTGCCGCCAGGTCTTTAGCTTTAGCCACAGCTGTTTCAATAGATTTAAGTAATGCGTCAAATGATGAAAGTTGGAAATCTCGAGCGGCTTTCCTTACTCCAATAGCTAAATCTTTTGGTACTGAAACAGGTTGTCGTGTAGCCGAGCTTGGAGTGCAAGTGCACGGTGGGATGGGGTTCATTGAGGAGAGTGGAGCAGCACAATATTATCGTGATGTAAGAGTGACCGCTATTTATGAAGGAACAAATGGTATCCAAGCTATGGATTTGGTTGGGCGCAAATTAATGGATGGAGGGCAGGCAGCCTATTCTTTAATTGAGGAGATGCAGGCTACAATTAAAAACTGTCCAGCAGATTTTTCTTTGATGGCAGAGCCGGTTCATCTGGCCAGTGAGGCTCTTCGTGAGGCCATCAGTTGGATGTGTGAGCAGAAAAATATAAACGACCGGTTCGCCGGTGCAGTACCCTTTCTAAATGCGTTTGCAAGAGTTTTAGGAGGCTATTTTCATTTAAAAAGTGCAAGTCAAGAGGGTCGTACAGGTGTGAGAACAAAATTAGCTCGATTTTATATATTTAATTTAATGCCAGAATATATTGGATTATTGAGCCAAGCAAAACAGGGCTGTGAGGGTTTATATTCCTTTTCAGCCGATGAATTGTTGGAAGCTTGACTTTGGATTATCCGTGGAAATCGGCTCCGTTGATTGGCGAACCGATCGAGGTTTCAGAAGGGATTTTCTGGTTTCGCTTACCTCTTCCAATGGCCTTGGATCACGTAAATGTTTATGCAGTGGATGAAGGTGATAGTTGGACAATAATAGATACGGGATTTTGGTCAAAAAAAACAATATCTATTTGGCTCTCAATAGTTGAAGAATATTTCAGTAATAAACCAATAAGCAGAGTTATTGTAACGCATCACCATCCGGATCATGTAGGTTTGGCAGGTTGGTTTCAAAAAGAATTGAAGGCTGATCTTTGGATGACGAGGACAGCATGGCTTATGGCGCGTATGTTAAGATTAGATTATCAAAAATTACCAACAGAGGAGACGGTTAATTTTTGGCGTAAAGCAGGTATGGATGACGTAACTTTGAAGGACCGTAAATCAGGTAAGCCCTTCAATTTTGGAGACTCTGTTTATGAAATGCCACTTGGATACAGACGTATTATAGATAATGAAAAAATTATTTTAGGTAATCGTTCTTGGATTGTAAGAGTTGGAAACGGCCATGCTCCTGAGCATGCAACGCTGTGGTGCGAAGATGAGCCACTAATAATTGCCGGTGATCAAATAATTTCATCAATCAGCCCTAATTTAGGAGTATATGCAACTGAACCAGAGGCCGACCCGGTCGAAGATTGGATAACGAGTTGTGAATCTTTTTTACCATATGCAAATGACGAACAACTTGTTTTACCAGGACATAAATTACCTTTTTGTGGTCTTCCGCATAGATTGAAGCAACTTATAGAAAATCACCACAGTGCACTTTCTCGGCTTGTTGAGTTTCTGAAAGAGCCCCAAACTTCAGTTGGCTGTTTCTCAACGCTTTATAACAGAAAAATTTCCCAAAATGAATATGGTCTTGCATTAGTGGAAGCGGTTGCACATTTAAACCATCTGCACAGGAAAAAAATAATTAGTCGTGAGATTAATAGTTATGGAGCATATGTTTATCGCTTGAATCGTGATTAAAAAAATAATTTAATGGTTTAAACTCTGTAAAAATTTCATTAATGATCTTGATGGCGATAGTTTGCAAATTTAAAGGAAAGATGATGTCTGAACACAAGCATGGATCTATGGATACAAAGGATCAAGAAAAGGCATTTGCTGGTTTTGTAAAAGTCAGTACAAACACTGCAATAGTCTGTATTGTTTTGCTGGTCTTGGTGGCCCTAATAAACGCC
>JAQWIK010000113.1 GCA_029248915.1 Paracoccaceae bacterium
ACTGGGAAGTAAGGGCGATCCTGATTTATTAGAAAGATTTAACTTCCCCTTAGTTTCGAATTTGCAGGAAAATAGCATTAACCTAGTTCAACCATCTGTATCTAATAGTAGGATTGACCAAGCCATACCACAACCTCAAGTGTCGACAAATACGGTAACGCCCCAAAAATTATCGTTGCTTGATGCTCAATTTACTTCAAGGATGGCGACAACTCTATTGGAACAGGCTATTTCTTCAAAAGAAAACTTTGATCTTATTTTAGAACCGGAATCTTTTGGTAAAGTGCGAGTGAATGTATCACTTGAAAATTTGCAGCTGGATGTAAAATTAACTGCTGAAAATTCTGCTACATTGGCTGTTCTGCGAGCTTCGGAAGCGGTCTTACAATCGATAACTGAGGTAAATGGCCTAAAGCTTGCAGAGTACAATGTTGAATTAAGTAATAATAACCAAAATAATAGCGGATCTAGGGAACAAAAAGAAAATAGTGGTGAAAAAGACGCTAAAACGAGTGGAAATCAGAATGAATTAGACGATAAATTGGACTCGTCAATAGAAGACGGTTCGCATAATTTGAACCTAATTGCGTAGGATTTATAATGGCAGAAGAAGAAGAAAAAAAGAAATTTAATTTCAAAAAAATTGCCCTCTTTGGTATTGGCCCAATAGCATTGGTTGGTATCGGAGTAGGTGTTGGAGCATTTTTATTTATGCCGACGCAAACGCCAGTTGAGCAAGTAGAAGAACTGATAGAGAAAAAGTTACAGCAGGCAGGCCAACTTCCAAGTAGCCCGTCTGATGATGAGGCTGCTGGCGAACCTCAGAAACAGCACAAGGATACGCCTAGTACTGATACTTTCGTAACAAGTTATTATACTTTCCCTGATAACTTCACGACCAATCTAAGGGGTTCAAAAGCGTTCTTACAAATAAGTGTGGGTGTTTCTACACAATACGATGAAACCGTAATGGAAAATGTTGAGCTTCATCAGTTGGCGCTAAGATCAGAAATACTTGGTGCAGTTAGTGAATTCGCGGTTGAGGAAATTGAAGGAAAGACTGGAAGAGATGATCTTTCTGGTAGAATAAAAGATGCTATAAATGTTAAATTGGAAGAACTAGAGGGATTTGGTGGTGTGGAGGGTGTATTTTTTACATCTTTTGTACTGCAATAGTAGAGTACGTTAATGGTTGGTTCCAGAAAATTATCTAACGACGAAGTTGAAGCTTTACTCGGTGGTTTGGACGGTGAAGAAGAGCAAGCTGTTGCGTCACAGTTTGATCCAAATGAAGTAAGAGAATTCACCTTTGGTTCTGAAGATTTATCCCTGTTAGGGGATTATTATGCTTTACGTATGATCAACGAAAAAATTTGTCGATTTACGAGATCCGTTTTCCTTCCCATGTTGAGAATTATGCCGCGTATTTCTTCTTTTCCGCCAGAAGTAAAATCGTTTGATGAATACGTGGAAAGTTGTGATACGTTTGTGAGTGTTACCAATAATCGAATAGAAGAACTCCGAGGTAATTGCCTAATTGTAGTTCAAGCGCCTTTTGTCTCACATTTAACAAATTCGTACTATGGTGGCTCAAAGATTCAATCATTATTTACGACCCAGGGTGAGTTCACAGCAACAGAGCAGCGTATTATTGAAATCATAACTGAGGGTATGAATGATGCTTTGGAATCTGCGTGGAAAGATTTAATAAAAACAGAATTCAATGTTCAAACAAGAGAAGAAAATATTCAATTAATATCCTTTGTTGACGGTGTTGATACCGTAATTGTTTGCTCATTTATGGTGCAAATGCCACAGCAAGATCCTGTGAGTTTTGATATTGTTTATCCTCTTCAAACCCTAAAGCCGATCTCCTCACAACTAAGGTCGCGAGTTCAAAACGAGTTTGCCCATGATGATAGAACTTGGAAAGAACGTCTACAAAATGCTGTTCTTTCAATCCCGTTAACCCTTTCTGCTGAATTAGGAAAGCCTAAGACGTCACTAGGAAGACTAATAAAAAGTAAAGAGGGCGATGTGTTCCCTATGGCAACTCCAGAGAATATTTTAATCAAAGTTGCAGGGCAAAATTTATTTTTAGCAGATATTGGTAAAGTTGGCCCAAATGCTGCTGTCTCTATGAAGCAGAGGGTAACCGAGAGTAGGAAGAAAAATGGCTGAAGAAGTTGAAAATAAAGAACAAGTAGAGAGCTCAGATGGAACGGAAAACCTAAAAGTTCTTGAAAATATAGATGTAAACTTGACTGTTGAAGTTGGAAGAACAGAAATAACGATTAGAGATCTTCTGCGTTTAAATGAGGGTTCCGTGGTTGAATTGGATCGGTTAGCTGGTGATCCTTTGGATATAATGGTGAACAATACAAAAATCGCAAAAGGCGAAGTTGTAATGGTAGGTGAAAGATTTGGAGTGCGTTTTGGTGAAATTGTTGATCCAGAAAAACGAATGGAAAGCATTTAATTAAAATTTATTCAAAATTTTGAATGAAAAAATTTACTCTCTAATACCCTGATAAGCTGTTGTAAATAAATATAAAAAATTGATTGGTATGCTGTGTGCAATACTCCACTAAGTGAATTTGGAGTAATTATGCCGATTGAAAAGATAGCTATAGTTGTTATTTTTCTAGTTGCATTAATTCTTTTGCAATTAGTTATAAAATATAGGGGAAAAGTTGTTAAGGCCTCTTTCCCAAAAGCTAACAATATAAATGTTAATGCACGTTTAAACCTATCTAAAACGGAAAGAGCTGATCTGATATCTGTTGGATCACAATCTTTTATGGTTATTTTTACCAAAGGGAATTCGCCTTCAATTGTTGAATTAACGTCTGATAATCAGCTCAATTTGGAGCTTGTGTCAGAATGAAGGCAGTAATTTTCATAATATCTTTCGTGACTTTATGCTGCGCTTTCGGTGGAGTTACCTTTGCACAAAGCTTGAGTGCTTTTGGTTTACCTGCAGTGACTTCAGTAGAAGAGTTGAGCGGAGAAACAACTTACTCTCTCTCTCTTCAAATTCTTCTTTTAATGACTGCACTGACTGTGCTTCCGTCCCTTGTCCTCGGCATGACAGCATTTACTAGAATTATTATAGTTTTATCTATTTTGAGGCAGGCATTAGGTACTCAGCAAACACCGCCTAATCAAGTGCTTATCGCTGTGGCATTGTTCCTGAGTTTTTATGTCATGAGCCCAATATTTGATGTTCTATATGTTGATGTCCTTTCGCCCTATCTGGATGGCACACTTGAAATGAATTTAGCATTGTCTCAGGGATTAGGTATGATGAAGGAGTTTATGGTTTCTAACACGCGGATAGATACACTGAACTTGTTTGCTGATATGTCAAATAGTGGTCCTTTCGAAGACAAAAAATCCATTCCTTTATCTATAGTATTGCCGTCATTTATAACATCCGAACTTAAAACTGCATTTGAAATAGGTTTCCTAATTTTTCTACCATTTCTTGTAATTGATATGGTTATTGCTTCTATTTTGATGTCACTCGGTATGATGATGTTATCTCCGATGCTCATTTCACTGCCATTCAAACTTTTACTTTTTGTTTTAGTTGATGGGTGGGCGATGACTATTGGCTCACTTTCAGCAACTTTTTTGGTGAGTTAGTATCATGGCATATGATCAAAACGTACAATATTTGAGCTTAGCCTTTTGGCAAATTATTATGACAGCGGGTCCCATTCTTGGGATAGCGCTCGGCATCGGTCTATTAATTGGTCTAATTCAAGCAGCAACTTCAATCCAAGAAATGACCTTAAGTTTTGTTCCAAAACTTTTTGTTGTTTTAGGCGCAATGGCAATGTTTGCTCCATATACTCTGAATGAATTAACTGACTACTTTGCTTTCATTTTCGAAGAAATTGCCACGAAGGGTTTTTAAATGCAGGCGCTAGAGGGATTGTCAGGCATTAGCCTTCAAAGTTTGCCTATTTATCTTCTACTCTTAATGATTTCTTCATTAAGGATTGGGGCTTTCCTTGTTGCATCACCCTTCTTTGGCTCGCGCATGATCCCCTTAACAGTAAGAATAGTTTTTGCCATAGCTCTTGGCATGGGTTTAGTCAGTCATTTAAAGTTTCCACCCGTTGAGTTCCTAGTAGGCGTAAAATTGGTTCCGATAATCTTTCAAGAATTATTTATAGGACTAGCCTGCGGTTTAGTTTTAAATATTGTGTTTTCTTCAGTTATTTTAGCTGGAGAAAAAATAGCTGCAACTTCGGGTCTAGCATTTGCTGCCCAGATTGATCCCACAAGTGGTGCGCAGTCCCCTGTTATAAGCCAAATTTTTCAGCTTTTTTTGGTAATTTTGTTTTTTTCAGTCAATGGGCACCTAGTTATTTTTGAACTATTTTACAAAAGTTATGACATGGTGCCAATTGGTGGCTTCTACGATTTCAAAGATGTTATAAACAAAGCGATAAATTCAACAAATGCTATTTACCAAAATGCAGTTATAATCGTCTTGCCAATTGTAGGTATCCTATTTTTTATGAACCTAGGAATTGGTTTTATTACAAAATCTGCTCCCCAACTTAATCTATTTTCGTTTGGGTTCCCTTTAACTATTTTAGGAACTTTTTTCATCCTATATTTCTCGGTCGATGCTCTCCAGTATGTCTTTAGTGGACTGATTGACGAAGCTATTGGCCACGTAAAATCAATATTAGATTTGGGAGGGTCAGATGGCTGAAAATGATCAGGCCCAGGAAAAGACAGAGGAACCAACCCAGCGGCGTTTGGAAAAAGCCAGAGAGGACGGAGAGGTTCTTTCCTCAAAAGAAATGTTCGTTTTTGCATCTAGCACGGCGGGATTATTGGTTCTAACAGTATTAGGCTTGTTTTCTTCGGAAATTCTGAATGGATGGGCGCAGCTTTTTTCTTTTTCACACCCAGAAGAATTATTAACTTTAAAAATTAAGAATGCTTGGACGAGTTATCAGCTATTATTAACCGCTGCAGCAGTTTTTGGAATTCCTTGTTTCATTTTCGTAGTAGGGATGCAGGCGCTTGTGGGAAATGGATTGAGCGCTAGTAGTAAGGCACTAGGATTTAAATTTGAAAAATTAAATTTAATTAAAGGTTTAGGGCGGATTTTTTCTGTAAAAGGGCTTGTTGAGCTTATAAAGTCTGTTGCTAAAGTTACTCTTTTAACAAGCAGCGTTGTTGTTTTTCTTTGGTATTTTCTGCCTAATATTATTTATTTAAGTGCTGGAAGCTTAGAGAGTGGCTTGGGAGTACTTTATAGAACTCTATTACTATTTATATTCACTTTAATATTCATATTGTTTGGAATTGGCCTAGGTGATTATCTTTGGAGCCGTCATACCTTTCTTCAAAAACTGCGAATGACTAAGCAGGACATGAAAGAAGAATTCAAGGAAAGTGAAGGTTCGCCAGAGGTTAAGTCACGTATGCGGCGTCTTCAAATGGAGGCTAGCCAAAGAGCAGCAGAGCAATCCCAAGCCATCGACGACGTAAAGGATGCAACGGTGGTAATAACCAACCCGACACACTTTGCTATTGCAATTAAATATGATCCATCTGCTGATACGGCTCCAATTATTTTGGCAATGGGTAAGGATATAATGGCCAAACGAGTAATCGAGCAAGCTGAGTTACATTCAAAATCGATAATTAGATCGCCAATCTTAGCCAGAGCTCTATATTTTACAGGGAATATCGGGCAAGCTATTTCTGAGCAGCTATATTCGGCAGTAGCCTCTATCCTGGCATATGTTTATCAACTTGAACGGGGAATTGATGCGACTCTGCAAGACCCAGAAGTTCCTGAGGATTTCATTTTTGACGAAAATGGAAGAGCAATCTAAGGTAGTACTATGACAAAAAGAAAAAGATCTACAGGCGAATTAATCTCAAGTTTTGTTTTCTTTTTTGCGGGCCTTTGGCTTATCCGCGAAGGTCAGAATTTATTTTATGAAGGTGCGGTATTTAAAAGCATATTGGTTGTTTTGGGCGGAGCATTATCTTTTTTAGCTGCGTTTCGCTTCCAAATTCAAAGATTATTCAGTGATAAAAATGAATAGAAAACAGATAACTTGTGGAAAGTGTACATACTATTTCACAACACATGATGCATCTAAACCATGGGGGTGTAGCAAATTCCGTTTCAAATCAAAAAACCTGCCCAATCATGAAGTTAGACAGGCAACTGGCATGGATTGTGCTTATTTTACGATGAAACAATTTATTAAAAGTACTGAGAGACGTAGTAATGGCAACTAGACCAACAAAATCAGACTTAGCTGACAGTGTTCAAATTGCCCTCGATGCGGCTGATACCGCGACAGGTGTAACAGAAGAGTTTAACTCTATCAAAGAACAATTTGAAGTTGTTAATATCCAAGCAAAACGTATCCATCAATCTGTAACGATTATTTTTGCAAGTGCTATCGCTGCAGCCATTATTTCATTGGCAGCAGGATTTTTAATGTATTACAAGTCATTGAGTACCCTTCAATCAAATTCCACAATGGCAATTGAGACAATTGCTATTTTTACGGAACGTGTCGGTGCTCTTGAAGAGTCTATTAAAACTGTTGAGACCAACACTCAGAACCAAGAAATGATCAAGGCAACTTTGGCTGATCTTAAAACTGCTACAGAACAAGCTTCTAATGACGTGGCCAACGCAGATAAGCGGTATAACCAGGGAATTAAGCTTGGCATTCAGGATACAGAACGTCTCATAAAAGAGTTTGCTGAAACAACTCTTGAAGATTTGAAATCTCAATCTGAAGTATCTCAAGTTGCTTTATCAGAGCAAATTTCAACAATTGAAAGTTTTTTCGCTCCAAAGCCTGACCCAGAGAGTGGTGATCAGGAAGAAATTAATAAAGATGACGCCTTGGTAACTTTTAAAGAATTTCTAATTCTTGAAAATAAAGTTGATGAATTAATTTTACTTCAAAAAGAAATTGCTGCAAATTTACTGGAAATGAACCGTGTGAGACAAACTGCAGCGAAGAAAAAGAAAGTAACGCCTAAAGTGGCTCCTAAACCGAAACCAAATCCTCTTAAGTTCCCATGAGCGAAGAAGACGATCAACTAGCGATGGAGCTAAATGCTTCTTCTGGGGATCCAGACTTGGAAAACGCGCCTACTGAAGCAGCTCCAAGTGAAGATTTTGACCAGAATGGATTGCTACTTAAAATTGCTGTCAATGGAATTACCGTACAAGACTACGTTAAAAAATTGCAGGAAAGTGATATTCTTGTAGCGGTTGACGGTAAAATATATAGAGATGGGCCGGCAAAACTCCGAGAGATTTTTGAAAGTAGAACTGGAGCGGAAGCGAAATGGATACTTTCTTTTTGGCGTAATGGGCAAATTTTTGATATCCTTGTAAAGTCGCCTATTCAAAGTCAGTTTGGATTGGCTACGCAGCAAGAGACCGAGTGGGCTTTAGAGCAATTTGAAGAGCACGTGTACGCTGAGTTTGATTCCTATCAGAATTATGAGGTTTACAGAGACCCATATGGCGTCTGCGATATATTGAGTATGGAAAAGGATCCAATGACCTTTCTATTTCCAGTCATGTGGTGTCTTAAATACCGACTGTATCCACCCTTGTTTGTTTTACTTGTTAGTTACGGAATAACGTTGTTTGTGAATTTAATTTTGTTTGTCATCACATACATTGTGCTTTCGCGTTTTGTTTATTTATCACAAAATAACATAATGAGATCTTTCACTTTATTTGAAAATAAAAACCACTACATGACAATAGCGGCATCAAATGAAAAAGATGTTAGTGTGCTATTGAAAAAGATGGATCCTAAAAATAAAATTAGGTTTGAACGCCATGCGATAAAAGCGCCCAAAGTAGTGCACAAAGTAATACTTAAAGGTAACTAATTAGTTAAAGCTTTTTAAGTTTTAAATCTAAATTAATCGACTAAACTTTAGACAACACCTGATAAAACATTTCTACGCTTGCGTGCGAAAGAAGACGGAATACTTTCCATCTTTCTATATTTAGCAACGGTTCTTCTTGCTACGGAAACGCCATCTTTTGCTAAGGTGGAAACAATTAAGTCGTCACTAATTGGTGAGTTTGGATCTTCTTGATCAACAAGCTTTTTGATTTTGTATTTAATCGACGTAGCCGAGGCGCTCTCACTGTCGCCACTTTGTTGGATGCCGACGCTAAAAAATGCTTTAAGTTCCATAGTGCCTCTGGGCGTTTGGATCAGAGATCCTGTGGTTACCCTACTAATGGTACTTTCGTGCATACCAACGGCGTCAGCGACATCTTTAAGTACCATCGGTTGAATATATTGAGCGCCTTTTTCCAGAAATAGGGTCTGTCTTTTGATAATTTCGCTACCCACTTTGAGCATGGTTTCATTTCTTTTCTCAATCGCTTTTGCCAGCCATTTCGCTTCACTGACTTTATCCCTAATGAACTCTTTTTGCTCTTTGTCTCTTACTTTTTCCCTAACATCTTGGGCATATTCTTTGTTGATTTTCACCTCTGGCAAAGTGGAGTTGTTTAAATCAACATTCCATCCATCTTCCGTTTCAGTTACTTGTAAATCTGGTTCTCGGATAGGAGCTCCAAGGCTTTCAAATTTTAGTCCTGGCTTTGGATCAAATGATTTTATCTTTCTGAAGATAATAGCGATCTCCTCATCTGAGCAACCACTACGCCTTTTTAAGAGATCAAATTTTCCAGTAGCCATTAAATGTAAGTTTTCCAAAACCACGGCTAAATTTTGACAGTATTGCTCACTATCTCTTGCCTGCAGAATAAGGCATTCTTTAAGGCTACGCGAAAATAGGCCTGCAGGTTCAATTTCTTGAAGTTTAAATAATACTTTTTCCAGAACATCTACTTCACATTTCATTTCTTGAGCGATTAAGCGAATGTCTTCTGATATCCAGCCCGTTGGCTCTAACTCCTCCAACAGGCGCAGTGCAATTAGATTTTCTGATGGAGAAAGGTTTAAATTATTAATGTAGCCAAGGCAGTGTGCATAGAGTGATTTATTTTCTTCTGCGACTAAACTGATTGCATCAAAGTCTAGGTCAGCTTTTGCTACTGTGGACTTTGGTATATACCCCTCACCAGTTTCAAATTGATTTTCTTGGACAAGTTTATTTTCATTTTGAGATTGGTTGTATGGATTTTCCTCTAAGGATTTATCCATATCAGTGCGGTCACTTTGAGTATTTTCGGAATGCTTTTGCTCTTCAAAATCGCCCGACGTTTCTATAAATGGATTATCTTGAAATTGGCCATCCACATATTCCTGAATTTCCATATTGGTCATATGTAAAAGCTTTATTGCTTGCTGAACTTGAGCTGTTAACGCAATGCCTTGCTTTTGCGTTACTTGTAAGTTGAAATCTAATTTCATGGTCAATCTCCATAATGTTTGACCATAATTTAAAGGCTTTTGTGCCAAGAACCAAAAACAATAATTGACACCGTGAAAAAGTCAAAACTTTGACGCGGGTGGGTTTGCTTTTCCTTTCTTGTAATCCAGAACTAAACATTTTCTCGGAGTGTCGTTTAAATTTTGTGAGATAGATGTAATTCGTATTAGAAAGGAAAAACGAAATGGCAAATATTGGTGCAACCACGGCGTTTTATAAGGTGGAGACATCTTTAACGCGTGCGAACAACGAAGTGAGCAAGAGCATGGAGCGTCTTGC